>CAYNGQ010000230.1:0-4750 GCA_964396735.1 uncultured Solirubrobacteraceae bacterium
TGCTTACGCATGTAGAGATCGCGGTTGCGGGCCATTTCGACGATCCGGGGCTCGGACACGTTGTCCGTGGAGAGCTGCTCGTGATGGATCGCACGCGCCCCCGGCACGTACAGGCTGCACCAGCCGGCGTCGCGCAGGCGCCGGGCGAAGTCGACCTCGTCGGAGTAGACGAAGAAGTCGGGGTCCATGTAGCCGACCTGCGCTGCCGCCTCGCGCCGCACGAGCAGCGCCGAGGACTGGCACCAGTCCACCTCACGGGTCTGCTCGCCCTTGCTCTGCACCGTATACAGCCGATGGGCGAACACCGCGCCGGCGAGCGCCGTCGCGACCGTCGGGAAGCGCCACGCGCAGGCCTGACCACTGCCTCCGGCAGCGGTGCCCCCACCGCCCGGCCGCAGCAGCTGCGCCCCCGCGCAGGCGGCATCCGGTCGCACCTGCAGGGCCTGCCACAGCGCGAGCGTCGCCCCGGGGAGCAGCTCGGAGTCCTCATTCAGCAGCAGCGCATACCTCCCCCGGGCGCGTCGCATCAGCTCCGAGTCGTTCAGCGCCTTGCCGCGCCGTTCGCCAAGCGCCACCACCTCGTCCACCGCGAGGTGCGCGCGCGCCGCCTCCGCGGAGCCGTCGCGCGAGCCGTTGTCGAGCACCAGCACCTCGGTGACGAACGGCAGCGCGGCCCGCTCGCGCGCGATCGCATCGAGGCCTCGCAGCAGCAACTCCCGCTGGGAGGTGTTGACCACGCAGAAGCTCAGCTCGATTTCGTCGCCCACCCGCCTATTGTCTCTGCCGGTGCGTGTCCACGTCGTCGACCCCTCGGCCTACACGCCGCCTTACGACCACGCGCTGTGCCGCGCGCTGGCGGCGGCCGGCGCCGAGGTGGAGCTGTTCACGAGCCGCTTCGCCTACGGGGCGGTGCCGGCGCCCGAGGGGTACGAGCGGCGCGAGCTCTTCTACCGGCTCGCCCACCGCGGGGCAGTATCGGGTAAGCGCTCGCGCTCCAGCCAGGCGCTGAAGCTGCTCGAGCACGTGCCCGACATGCTGCGCTACCGCCACGCGGCGCGCGCGGCCGACGTGGTGCACTTCCAGTGGCTGACCGTGCAGCCGCTCGACGTCCACCTGCTGCCGCGACGGCGGGTCACCACGACCGAAGCCCGGAGACACTCGCCTCTGGCGAGCATCCCCGTTTCGACCAACACGCGCCCCAAGCTCGTGCTCACCGCCCACGACGTGCTGCCGCGCGAGCCGCGGCCTGGGCAGCGGGCCGCCCAGCGGCGGTTGTACGAGCGCTTCGACGCGGTGGTCGTGCACTCCGAGCACGGGCGCGGGCGGCTGCTGGAGCTGGGCGTGGATCCCGGCCGCGTGCACGTGATCCCGCACGGGGCCCTCACCCATCTCGCCGCTCCAACCGCCCCGCAGGTGGGCTGGCAGGTAGAGACGCGCGTGGGCGAGGGGGGTGGGTCATCTCCCAACACAGACGGGCCGGTGGTGCTGTTCTTCGGCCTGCTGCGCCCCTACAAGGGACTCGACGTGCTGCTGCGAGCATGGCGGGGGATCGAGGATGCGGAGCTGTGGATCGTCGGCATGCCGCGCATGGATGTCACGGGGCTGATGGCGGACACACCGCCGAACGTCCGTTTCATGCCGCGTTTCATCCCCGAGGCCGAGCTGCCGGCTTACTTCGCACGCGCCGACCTCGTGGTGCTGCCTTACCTCGAAGCCGACCAGTCGGGTGTGCTGTTCACCGCGCTCGCGTTCGGCAAGCCGCTGCTGCTGAGCGACATCGGCGGCTTCCCCGAGGTGGCCGCCACCGGCGCGGCTCGCACGGTCCCGGCCGGAGACTCCGCGGCGCTGGGCGAGGCGCTGCGGGAGCTGCTGGCCGATCCCGCAGCCCGCTCCGCGATGGCCGAGCGCGCACGCGCTGCCGCGGCGGGGCCGTATTCGTGGGACGCGATCGCCCAGCGCACGCTCGAGCTGTACCGCTCGCTGTGCGCAACCACCACAACCCGGCCGAGAGTACCGTCACCGTAGCGCCGTAGAGTGGCTCGAATGGTTGATCACTGTGTGTCGTCGGCCCTTCTCTCCGGGCCGTTCCGGGATCGTACGTCCCGGAGAAAGGAGGGGCTATATGGGCAACCCACTGATCGTATTAGCCATCGCTCTGTTGGTTGCCATGTTGGTCATCGACCGACTGGCGAGATAGCGGGGTGCCCTGGTGGTCGCAGTGAAGACGATCCCGGCGGCCACCAGGGAATTCCCCTCATACAACCCAGCAACCCACTGAGCGTATTAGCCGCCAACAAGCGTAGCGATGCTAGCGGCGAGAGGCAAGGCGAGGGATGGTGAACACAATTCTGGAGGCCCTCTTCTGGGTGTGTGCCGCCCTGGTCGTGTGGACACAGCTCGGCTACGCCGGGGCGCTCGCCGTCCTGGCACGCCTGTTCGCACGTACACCGGCTCCCGCACGCACCGCCGCTCCAGCCCCAGGGGATGGGAGCCCTCCCACCCCGCTCGCTTCGCCCACCCTGCTGCTGCCCTCGCTGTCGCTGATCGTCGCCGCGCACAACGAGGAGTCGGTGATCGCCGCGAAGGTCGCCGACGCGCTGGCGCTGGACTACCCACGCGAGCTGCTGGAGGTGATCGTCACCTGCGACGGCTGCACCGACGCGACCGCGGAGCGCGCGCGGGAGGCGGGCGCCGACCTCGTGCTGGAGCTGGCGCGCGGCGGCAAGATCCGCGCCCAGGATGCAGCCGTCGAACGCGCGGGGGGCGAGATCATGGCGTTCTCCGACGCCAACGCGCTATGGGAACCGGACGCCGCGCGCATGCTCGTCGGCGCGTTCGCCGATCCTCACGTCGGCTATGCCTGCGGGCAGGTGCGCTTCGTGCGCGCCGAGGGCCCCGAGGCGACCAACCAGGAGGGCGTGTACTGGCGCTACGAGATGGCGGTGCGCGGGATGGAGTCGCGGCTCTCCTCGATCACCGCGGGCAACGGCGCGATCTATGCGACCCGTCGCGACACCTACATCGTGGTCGACCCGATCATGGGCCACGACCTCTCGTTCCCCTTCAACATAGTGAAGCGCGGCTGGCGCGCGGTGTACGTGCCGCAGGCGCGCGCCGCCGAGCGGATGGTGCCTTCGCTGGAGGGCGAGCTGGCACGCAAGCGGCGCATGATGAGCCACACCTGGCCGATCGTGCTGCGCGGCGGGATGCTCTCCCTGCGCGGCTACCCGCCGGGGTATGCGCTGATGATTCTCTCCCACCGTCTGGTGCGTTACCTGACACCGTTCCTGCACGCGCTGGCGCTGGCCGCCAACATCGCGCTGGTGGTGCGCGATGCCGGGGCGGGCGGGATCCAAATCCTGTACGTCGCCACGCTCGCCGTGCAGCTCGCCCTGCTGTTCGCCGCCGGGATCGGCGGGGTGCTGCACATTCGCGTGCTGCTGGTCGCCCGCTACTACGTGCTCACCACCGCGGCGCTCGCGATCGGCCTGTGGGACTGGCTGCGCCACGGCACCTCCGCCACGTGGGAAGCGGCGGAGGGGACGCGCCCGTCCGGACTCCCGTCGCGGGGGGCGACCCAGTGATCCGCCGCGCCGTGGACATCCCGGTCGCCGTCGTTTCCTGCCTGCCCCTCGCACCCTGCCTTCCTGTCGAGTCCTGCCTCCCTGTCGAGTCCTGCCTCCCTGTCGGGCCTCGGGGGCCGGGGTTGTGATCCGCCGCGGGGTGGACATCGCGGTGTCGGCCACCCTGCTCGTGCTGAGCGCGCCCGTGGTCGCGGCTGCGATGGCGGCGATCCGCCTGGAGTCGCGTGGCCCCGCGCTCTACCGCCAGCGGCGCATCGGGCGCGACGGGCGGCCGTTCGACGTGCTGAAGCTGCGCACGATGGTCGACGGCGCCGAGCACGTCGGCGCCGGGCTGGCGGTGGACGAAAACGACTCGCGCATCACGCGCGTCGGGGCCTTCCTGCGGCGCACCTCGCTCGATGAGCTGCCCAACCTGCTGAACGTGCTGCGCGGCGAGATGTCGCTGATCGGCCCCCGCCCCACCGTGCCGGTGCAGGTCGAGCGCTACACCCCCCGCCAGCGCGGGCGCCTTGCGATCCGGCCGGGGGTCACCGGCTGGGCGCAGGTCAACGGCCGCGCCTCGCTGCCGTGGAGCGAGCGGATCGAGCTCGACCTCTACTACATCGAGCATCGCTCGCTGGCGCTCGATCTGCGCATCCTGTGGCGCACCCCGGCGATGGTGCTCGGCGGCTCGGGCCTGTACAAGGGCGAGACGGGCGGCTGGAGGGAGGTTGGGAAGGATGGATAAGGGTGAGTTGCCGAGCGGACGAGATTCGATCGGTGGCTCCGCCGGCGGGGCCGATCAGCGCGGGGACGCCGGATCGCTCGAGACCCCCGCGATCATGCTGACCGGGGTGGGCAAGCGCTACGACATTGTCGCCTGCTTCGCGCAGCTGACCACAACGATCGCGGTCGACCCCAACCCGCTGGCGCCCGCGCAGTATGCGGCGCACGTGCGCGCCGCGCCGCCGCCGATCGCCGACCCCGGCTACGTGCCCTTCCTGCGGGAGCTGTGCGAGCGCCACAGCGTCGGCGCGGTGATCCCGCTCACCGACCTCGACCTCGAGGTGCTCGCGCAGGCGCGCGCCGAGGATCTGCTTCCCGCGCTCGTACCCTCGCCCGAAGTGGCGCGTGCGACCTACGACAAGTACGAGACCCACCTGCTCCTTTCGCGACTGGGGCTGCCC
>CAYNGQ010000231.1:0-5886 GCA_964396735.1 uncultured Solirubrobacteraceae bacterium
CGACCTGCTCAAACTGCGCGGGCGCACGGAGACCGAGCGCTATCTCGTGAACGAGGTGCAGGAGGTCTACAAGTCCCAGGGCGTGGACATCAACGACAAGCACATCGAGTTGATCGTGCGCCAGATGCTGAAGAAGGTGCGAGTCGACCAGAAGGGCGACACCGACTACCTGCCGGGCCAGTTCGTGGACCGCTTC
Source organism: uncultured Solirubrobacteraceae bacterium (assembly GCA_964396735.1). Taxonomy (GTDB): domain Bacteria; phylum Actinomycetota; class Thermoleophilia; order Solirubrobacterales; family Solirubrobacteraceae; genus Palsa-744. The sequence goes on from CAYNGQ010000231.1 coordinate 197, forward strand.
GAATTCGCGCGCGTCAACGACGAGCTCGACGCCGCCAAGAAGGAGACGGCGCAGTTCGAGGACATCATCCTCGGTATCACGAAGGCGTCGCTGAACACCGACTCCTTCCTCTCGGCGGCGTCCTTCCAGGAGACCACGAAGGTGCTCACCGACGCCTCCTTGGAGGGCAAGACCGACCGTCTGGTGGGGCTCAAGGAGAACGTGATCATCGGCAAGCTGATCCCGGCGGCCACCGGTCTGAAGCGCTACCGGCGGATCGAGATCGAGCCCTCCGAACCGCTGCCGCGCGCGATCGACGAGGTCGGTCTGCTCGACCACGAGGAGATCGCCGCGGAGCTGGGCTTGCAGAGCGGCGACCCGCTCGGCGGCACCTACGGCCAGGAGTTCGACGCCGACCTCGCCTCACTGGAGCGGATCGGCGCCGGCGAGTCCGACCCCGGGTTCGTCGAGGAACTGGCCGAGCTCGAAGTGCCTGAGGTGGTCGAGGATTAGCTTGGGGTAAGGCCGCGCGGCTCGCCGCACCATGCGTGCAGCTGTGCGGCCTCTCGCTCGGTGAGCCCCCGCGCGGGCGAGGTCTGCAGGAGCAGTGTCGGCGCCTGCCGTGCGCCGGCCCAGCTGTGGCAGGCGTCGTCGAGGCAGTCGTCGACCCAAGCCAGCGAGCGCGCTCCTGCGTAAGCATCGATCGCGGCGAGCTTCCAGTGGCCGTGCAGGGATTCGCCCGGCGCAGCGTCGCGCTCGAAGCTCAGGTGGGGCAGCCCGCGGGGCAGGCCCAGCAGGTGCGGGAGGTACTCGTCGGCCTTCTCCTCCCAGCCGCTGCACCACACCAGATCGAAGAGAGAGACAAGCGCGAGCAGGTTCCGGGCGGCGGTGGCCGAAAGGAAGTGGGGTATGCCGTCGATCGAATGCCAGGACCCCTCGGGGGGATCGTGGACGGGAAAGCCGAACAGGGAGAGCACCCCGTCGATGTCCACCATCAGCAAGGGCTTGTGCATGGGGTCTTCTTTAGGCTCCACTCAGGTTACCCCGACTAATCTGCCGGGATCGACTCGGCGCAGTAAAGCATCCAGCGGCGGGTGCCGATGGAGCTGCACCTTGTCCCCTACGGCCTCCCTCACTCCAATCTATGACTCTTGATCTAGGCATCCTCCTATCGCTCGCCTGCGCCTTCGTGGCGAACCTCGGCTTCTTCTACAAGTACCGGGGCGCCAACGAGGTGGGCGCCGTCAACGTCCGCCACCCGCTGCGTTCGGCGAAGGCGCTGTTCTCCTCGAAGTGGTTTGCGGTGGGGATGCTTGTGGCGGCGGGCTCGTGGAGCCTGCATGTGGCGGCGCTGGCGCTGGCGCCGATGTCGGTCGTGCAGGTGTCGCTCGCGGGTGGCGTGGTGCTGATCGCGGTGATGGCCGATCGCATGTTCGGCTTCAAGGTCGGCCCGCGGCAGTGGGCGGGGCTGTGGCTGATGGCGGCGGGCCTGGTGCTGCTGGGTTTGACGCTGCCGGCGATGCACGGAGCGGACGCGCGCTTCTCGGACCCTGCGATGATCTCCTTCGAGGCCGGCCTGTTCGGCGTCGGCGGCCTGTTGATCATGGGCCCCCGGATGGGTGGCCGCACCGAGCACCACGGCGTGATGCTGGGGGCCGCGGCGGGGATCCTGTTCGGGGTGTCGGATACATCGATCAAGGCGCTGACGGGGATCGTCGGCGCGCACGGCGTGCTCGGCGTGCTGCTCAGCCCGTGGCTGGCGGTGGCGCTGGCGGCGTCGATCGTCGCCTTCTACGCCTCCGCGCGCGGCCTGCAGGATGGCGAGGCGGTGCCGGTGATCGCGGTGACGGGGACGGCCGCCAACATCGCCGGGATCGCCGGCGGGATCATCGTGTTCGGCGACCCGATGCCGGGCAGCGCGGTGGGCATCGTCTGCCAAGCGCTGGCGTTCGTGCTGGTGATCGTGGCCGCCGCATTGATGCCCGCACCGGTGCGCGCGGCGGGCATCGCGCCCGAAGCGGCCTAGCGCTGCTACCATCCCGGCCGGATGCCAACCACCTCTCAGCTCGTGCGCAAGGGCCGCGAAGCCCCGAAGAAAAAGCTGGCCACCCCGGGACTGAAGTCGGGGAAGGGCCGCAAAAAGAAAGTCGTGGCGCCGCAGCGGCGCGGCGTGTGCACGCGCGTGTACACCACGACCCCAAAGAAGCCTAACTCCGCCCTGCGCAAGGTTGCGCGCGTGCGCATCTCGGGTTCGATCGAAGTCACCGCGTACATCCCCGGCGAGGGTCACAACCTGCAGGAGCACTCCGTGGTGCTGGTGAGGGGGGGCCGCGTGAAGGACCTCCCGGGCGTGCGCTACAAGGTCGTGCGCGGCACCCTCGATGCGGCCGGCGTCAACGACCGCAAAAAGGCGCGCTCGCAGTACGGTGTGAAGAAAAAGTGACTGTGGCCTCGTTCGCGGACACAGCACGCTCCCGACGGCGCCTCGCCGCCTTCGGTCGCCTGCCCAGCAGGCGACCCCTTGTCCTCGGGCTCGCCCTTGCAACCAGCGAGGGCTGGGCGGGCGGGCGTTCTAATTCTTGCCAGGAACGACGAGTCATCCCTCGGATGGCGCACTGCGCCCACGAACGGAACCACTGATGCCCCGCCGCGCAGCCGCCCACGTACGCACGGTCGAGCCCGACCCCGTACACCGCTCGAAACTGGTGCAGCAGATCATCAACAAGGTGATGCTGGACGGCAAGAAGTCGGTCGCCGAGCGGATCGTCTACGACGCCCTGGCGATCCTCGGCGAGCGCAGCGAGAAAGACCCGCTGGAGACGCTGGAGGCGTCGATCAAGGCGCTCACCCCCAACCTCGAGGTGCGCTCGCGCCGCGTGGGCGGCGCCACCTACCAGGTGCCCGTCGAGGTGCCGGCCCGCCGCGCGCGCACGCTGGCGGTGCGCTGGCTGGTCGAGTTCGCGCGCCAGCGCCGCGAGAAGACGATGGCCCAGCGCCTCGCGCACGAGCTGCTCGACGCCCAGTCCCAGCAGGGCGGCGCCTACAAGCGCAAGGACGACATCTTCCGCATGGCGCAGGCCAACAAGGCCTTCGCGCATTACCGCTGGTAGATCGCGAGGGCCCCGAAGGGGTTGAAGCCGTCGCTAGGGTGAAGCGAATGGCTTCTCCCGCGCCTTCCAACACCGCTCCCGTCGCGGGCGAGCGCATGAGCTACGAGGCCGGCCACATCCCGCGCCACGTGTGGGTGGTGTGCGGCGTGGTGATCCTCGGGATGATGATGTCGATCCTCGACACGACGATCGTCAACGTGGCGCTGGACACGCTGTCGAAGGATCTGCACAGCCCGCTCTCGCAGGTGCAGTGGGTGATCACTGGCTATCTGCTCTCGCTGGCGGCGGTGATCCCGGTGACCGGCTGGGCGGCGCGGCGCTTCGGGGCCAAGCAGGTCTACCTGGTCTCGCTGGTGCTGTTCACCGCCGGCTCGGCGCTGTGCGGCTTGGCGGGCTCGCTCACCTCGCTGGTGGTGTTCCGCGTGTTGCAGGGTGCCGGCGGCGGCATGATCATGCCGGTCGCGATGATGATCATGGCCCAGGTGGCGGGTCCCCAGCAGATGGGCAAGGTGATGGGGATCGTCTCGATGCCGGCGATGATCGCCCCAATTTTGGGCCCGGTGGTGGGCGGTCTGATCCTGCAGAACCTGCACTGGTCGTGGATCTTCTTCGTGAACGTCCCGATCGGGGCGATCGCGGTCGCACTCGGCTGGCGGATGCTGCCGCGCACGAACCCCGGGGAGGCGGAGCGGCTGGACTTGATGGGTTTGGCGCTGCTACCGGCGGGGTGCGCGGCGCTCATCTACGGCATCAGCGAGCTCGGCTCGGGCGAAGCGTTTGGCTCGGGCAAGGTGGTCGTGCCGGCTGTCGCGGGACTCGTTTTGATTGTTCTCTTCTGCCTGCACGCGCTGCGCGTGGAGCGCCCGCTGCTCGATATCCGCATGTACTCCAACCGCGTGTTCGCGGGGGCGGCGTTCGTGAACTTCGGGCTCGGGGCGGCGCTGTTCGGGGCGATGATCCTGGTGCCGTACTACTACCAGTCGGTGCGCGGGCAGGACGTGATCAGCACGGGGTTGCTCACTGGGCCGCAGGGGATCGGGGCGCTGGTGGCGATGCCGCTGGCGAGCCGCCTGACCGAACGCTTCGGCGGTGGGCGGGTGGCGCTCACGGGCGTGTCGGTGCTGTGCCTCAGCACGATTCCCCTCACGTTCGTCGGCGCGCACACGTCGATCGTGGCGATCTCGGCGGTGCTGGTCGTGCGCGGCCTCAGTATCGGGCTGTGCTTCATGCCGGCGATGACCGCCGCCTTCGCCTCGATGCGCCCCGAGCAGGTGTCCGACGCCACGCCTCAGCTCACGGTGCTGCAGCGCACCGGCGGGGCGATCGGCACGGCGGTGCTCGCGGTGGTGCTGCAGCGCGCTGGCGTGGACGCGCTCACGGCCGAGGCGCGGGCCAGCGCGTTCGACACCGCCTACTGGTGGGCGCTGGGGATCGCGGCGCTGACGCTGATCCCCTGCACGATGCTGCTGCGCGCCGAGCGACCGCAAGCGATCGACGCGATCGCTACCCACGCCGACGCGGAGAGCGCCGCCCACGCCGAGCAGGCCGCTGAGCCGGTCGGGGTCTGAGTCTGACTCGGCCGGGTGGGTCGGGGTCTGGGCTTGGATCGGCCGGCCGGGTCGAATTACCTGCGCTCTCGACATCGAGAACCTTTCGACATATGTCGAAATAGGGTTGACTTAATATCTAGAATCTGTCTAGGATAAGGCAAGCGTCTCCTCCAGGCTGTGGGGGCCGACGGGGATCCAGGGATCTGTGCCGATCTCTCCCAGCGGATAGGGGCCGCCTCTCGATGATGGCGGGTCAACCCGCCGATAAGACCGGTCGCGCAGGATGTCTCGTAGGGGAAGGAGACTCTGCGGGCTGACAGACACCGCTCGCGGCTGGACCGTTATCAACCAGGAGGTATCCGTTATGAGATCCGTATGTAGGGTTGCGCTGGCGGCGTTTGCCGCGGCGCTCGCGTTGGGAGCGCTCGCAGCAAGCTCGGCGCTCGCGGCGCCGGAATGGTACACCAGCACGTCGAAGCCGGCCCCGGAATGGCAGCAGGCCGGCGCCAAAATCACCGAAGCGGCGGCCACGAAATGGAAAGGGTCGGTGACGTTCGGCGATACGGGGGCAGATGCGGAGGTGGAATGCGCGGCCAGCGGCGAAGGAACGGCCGGGCCCGGTGCGGTCGACAAGGATACCAGTTGGACTCTGTCGAGCTGTGTCGCGCCCGCGAAAGCATTGAACGGAAAAGGCGAATTGGTAACAAACGAGTGCGAAACAGCGATCAAAGCAGAAATGAAGGACCTGCCATGGCACACCGAACTGTTCCTCTCCAGGGCTATATTCGACAGCATATTTGAAAGTGGCAGTGGGGAACCCGGTTTCTCGATAAAGTGCAAAGCGCTCGGAACCGAAGTGACTGACACATGCACTTCGTCAAGGCTGCTTGGGTTCAGCACTGCGATTGCCAACGTTACCGGGGGCGTCGAATCGACATTCAACGGCAGCAGCAACGTCAGCTTCAACTGTACGATCGGCGGCACCGAGAGAGGTTGGATAGGTGGCGCGCAGACCATCGAAGCCACCAAAGGCGGCAAACTGGAAGCGAAT
>CAYNGQ010000232.1:0-2595 GCA_964396735.1 uncultured Solirubrobacteraceae bacterium
AACTCGAGCTCGGTCCCACAGCGGGTACAGAGGGCATCGTAGATCTTGGTGACACGCCCGCAGTTGGGGCAGCGGCGGCGCAGCTCGTTGCTCTCCATGCGATAGGCGATCGCCGCAAGCAAACCGAAGAAGGGCACGACCGCCGAGATCGCGAACCACAGCAGGAACGAGCTGCCCTTGACGCGGCCCACCACTCCGCCGGCGAGACCGAAGCCGAGGCAGATGACCACGTATCCCATCGCGCCGCGCCTCTCAGAACAGGACGCGCACAGCCCAGACGATCCCCACGATGGCGAGTACCACGATGACCGGGACGGCCAGGAAGGTGACGAGGCCGATCACGAGGTGCAGCAGCACCCAGGCGGCGACCGCCAGGACCAGCACCGCGACGATCATCCGGCCCAGCGAACGCGACGAGGTGGATGCGGGCTGCTCGTTCATCTATCTAGATGGTAGCGCCTGGGGTGGCGTGCAGTGCATGGGAGGGCATGCGATACGGCCGGGCGGGAGCTGACGCCCCGGCCCGGCCGCACGCATCCTGCTCCGCCCATCCGCGGTCGAGGGGAGCCCGCGGAGGCGAGATTCGGAAGGTAACCCTTGGAAGGTGCCCCAATTTTGGCGTCCGCGTGGGCGCATGTATTTGGCCTGCGGTACAAGATCTGAACGGTGGCGGTGTCGCAGTTGCCAAGCAGATTCGGTCAGCGGCCGATGGCTCAGACCCCGAGCTGCTCGTGCACTAGCTGAGTGACGGCGCCGCCATCCGCGCGACCTTTGGTCTCACGCATCACATGGCCGACGATCGGTCCGATCGCCTTGGCGTTGCCGGCGCGCACGTTCGCGGCGGCCTCGGGGTGCGCAGCGAGCGCCGCGGCGACGATCGCGGCGAGCTCATCGCCGCCGTCGATCGCGGCCAGACCCTCAGCTTCCACGATTGCCGCCGGATCGCCCCCATCCGCGACGAGGCGGTCAAGCACCTGGCGCCCGGCGCCGACGCTGACGCGCTTGGCGTCGGCGAGACCCACGAGCAGGGCCAGGGCAGCGGGCCGCACGCGCGACTCAGCGGGATCCTGCCCGTCGGCGAGGCGCGCGAGCAGGTCGCCGGAGATCCAGTTGGCCAGCGCCTGGGCGGGCGGCGCGGGATCGACCTCGGCGGCAAGCGCCGCCTCGAAGTAGTCGCCGAGCTCGGCGCGGAAGGCGAGCAGGTGGGCGCTGTCGGCGGAGAGCCCGAGCTCGCGCTCCAAGCGCTCGGCGCGCGCGGCGGGCAGCTCGGGGAGGGCGTCGCGGGCGGCGTCGAGCATCGCCGCGTCGATCGCGACCGGCACCAGGTCGGGCTCGGGGAAGTAGCGGTAGTCGTGGGCCTCCTCCTTGGAGCGCAGCGAGGTGATGCGCTCGGAGGCGGGATCGAAGTGCAGGGTCTCCTGCTCGACCCGCCCGCCGGCGCGCAGGATCGCCTCTTGGCGGGCGAGCTCGGCCCGGATGCCGCGTTCGATGAAGCGGAAGGAGTTCATGTTCTTCAGCTCGGTCTTCACCCCGAGCTGCTCGCTGCCGGCGGGACGCAGCGAGATGTTGGCGTCGCAGCGCAGCGAGCCCTCCTCCATGTTCACATCGGAGACGCCGAGCACGCGCATCGTGGTGCGCAGCAGCCGCAGCCACTCGCCGGCGGCCTCGGCGGAGCGCAGGTCGGGCTCGGTGACGATCTCCGCGAGCGGGGTGCCGCCACGGTTGAAGTCGACGATCGAGGCGTCGGAGCCGTGGATCCGCCCGGAGGCGCCAACGTGCACGAGCTTGGCGGCGTCCTCCTCCAGGTGGACGCGGTGGATGCGCACCTCCCCGAGCCGGCCGCCGCGGCAGAGCGGCAGGTCGTACTGGGAGATCTGGTAGCCCTTGGGAAGGTCGGGATAGAAGTAGTTCTTGCGGTGGAAGATCGACCGCGGCGCCAGCTCGGAGCCGAGCGCGAGGCCGATCATCAGCCCGAAGTGCACGGCCCGGGCGTTGGCGACCGGCAGGCTGCCGGGCAGGCCCAGGCACACCGGACAGGTGCGGGTGTTGGGCGGCTCGCCGAAGGAAAGCTCGCAGCCGCAGAACATCTTCGTGGCGGTCGCCAGCTGGATATGGATCTCCAGGCCGATGACCGGCTCGTACTCGACCGCGCTCACGCCTGGGGGCTGGGGACGAGAAAACCGTTTTGGGCGACGGCGGGGGCCTGTTCGAGCGCGACCTCGCGCGGCAGGCATGGGCGCGGCTCGTCGGGGCGCAAGCGACCGACGACCTCCACCACATGCGAGGTGGGAGGCACGTCGTCCAGCGAGAGCTCGCCGATCTTGGCGATGTGGTCGAGCACGCCGGAGAGCTCGCGCGCCATCGACTCCACCTCGCCGTCATCGAGCTTCAGCCGCGCCAGGCGCGCCACGTGGAGGACTTCGTCGCGATCGATCACGGCGGAGATTCTATGCCCCGGCCGGCGGCGGCTCTGCTCCCCCTCCCCTACTCCGCGACCTGCCGCGTCCTACTCGGCCCCGGCCGGCGGCGCCTCGCGTGGCGGCGTGGCATCGGGCGGGTAGAGCCCGGTGCGTTCGTCGCGCATCGACTGCCAGC
>CAYNGQ010000233.1:0-3497 GCA_964396735.1 uncultured Solirubrobacteraceae bacterium
AGCACGTGCAGGGCGGCGCGGTCCGCGAGCGTGTCGCCCCGCCGCGAGCGCTTGAGCGTGAAGCGCTCGCCGGCGCCGACACAGGTCACCACATAGCCGGCCAGCAGGGACTCGCGCAGATGCTCGCCACGCAGCGACAGATAGGAGATCGAACCGATCGTCGTGGGGGCGAACACGAACCGGTAGGTGAGCCGGCGCGCGGGCCACCGCGACAGCCGCCGGTGCAGGAAGGCCGCGACCAGCATCCCCGACAGCTCGTTGGCCAGCGAGGGGTGGCAGGTGTAGGTGGAGATCAGGACCTCGCCCTCCCCGTCCCCGGGGAGCACGGCCTCGCCGATCGACAGGCTGCCCTGGATGTGCTCGGTGTCGATCACCACCTCGTAGTCGCCCTCGGGCAGTTCTTCGCGCTGACGTTGGGAGGTGCAGAAGCCCCAGCGCGGCTCGTAGTAACTGGTGAAATAGGGAATCGCCTGCGGCAGGTCGGGGAGGCTGTAGAGGTGCTCGTCCAGCTGCGCACGCGTGAGCGTGCCCCGGAATGGCACGGAGTAGTTGAGCAGATGGAGGGTGCTCTCGCGCACGTCAAGGATGCGCTCGCCGGCGGGCGTGAGGACATAGGCCTCGCGCACCACCCACTCCGGCGGCACTGTCCAGTCGAATACCTTGGTGGCGCTGGCCACATCGATGCGCTCTAGCGGCGCGACCTCGGAAAGGATCGCGAGAGTCTCGCGAACGCCTTCTCCGGTGATGCTGCGCAGAATCGGCCACAGCCGGTCGAGCAGCAGCTCGATCTCGCGCAGGCTCTCCGGCTCGCCGGCCGCGGGGGGTCGCGCAGGGCTGCCGCTGGCCCTGCCGCCTCTGCCGGGCGAGGTGATCATCGCGCCAAGCTATCAGGGCGGGTTTGGAGATATATCAAAACGGAAACATCACAATGGATGGGCTGCGGCTCCCGCGCGACGAGCCCCGCGAGCGAGCGAGAGGCCCGCGCGGCCGAGGCCGTCGATCGCCAGGCAGGGACCCGGCCAAGCCGGCGGCGGTACGCTCCGCAAGAGCCACTACACTTTGTATAGTATTGGTACCCCACCCATCCAGCTCACCCAAGGAGACGCCCGCAGATGTTCCTTACGGGCCCTCCGCAGCCGCGAGCGCAAAGGAGGCCCCCATGGCGGGCAGTTTGAGCGAAGTCACCGACAACAACTTCCAGGCCGAGGTCATCGAATCGCAGACACCGGTGCTGGTCGACTTCTGGGCGCCGTGGTGCGGCCCCTGCCGTGTGGTGGGCCCCGTGCTCGAGGAGATAGCCCAGGAGCGCGAGGACCTGCGGATCGTGAAGCTGAACGTGGACGAAAACCAGCAGACAGCGGCCAAATTCCAGGTGCTGTCGATTCCGACGATGATCCTCTTCAAGGCGGGCGAGCCGGTCAAGACGGTGGTCGGGGCCTACCCGAAGAAGAAGATCGAGGCGGAGCTCGAGCCTGCTCTCGTGTAGTTGGTGGGAGGCTCGGGAGGGGGCCCGCCCCCCTCCCGCCGAGAGTTCGAGTCCGAGCTGGAGCCGGCGCTCACCGCGTAGGGCGCAGCGCAATCTCCAGCGCCAGCCCGTCGATCTCGGTCTGCTCGGCGTAAACCATCTCGGCCGGCGGTGGGCCCTCACCGAGGTGGAGCGCCACCGCGAGCGTCTCGCCGACCAGGTAGTCGCGGTAGGCGGTTGCCGCGTCCAGCAGCGCCGGGTCGCCGGCTAGAGCCAGCTCGATCCGGTCCTCGACCGCGAGGCCGGCGCTCTTGCGCGCGGACTGCACAGCGTGCACGATCTCCCGCGAGCGGCCCTCGCGGCGCAGGTCGTCGTCGATCGCCAGCTCCAGCGCGACCGCGTGGGCGCCGTCGCGCTCGACGCTGTAGCCCTCGGGGGCCTGCATCGTGAGGATCAGGTCCTCGGCGGTGAGCGTGTGCTCGCGGCCGCCAACCGAGATGCCGAGCCCCGTCTCGCCGTTGGCGCTGCCGGCCGATCGGAGATCGCCCGACACCGCCGCCGCCACCCGGGCGGGATCGAGCGCCGCGATCGCCTCGGCGACGAGCGGCATCTCCCTGCCGAACAGCGGCCCGAGGCGGCGGTAGTTGGCCTTCACCTCGTACTGCCCCAGCTCCTCGGCGCCGGCGACGAAGCGCACGCGGCGCACGTTGAGCTCCTCGCGCACCACGTCCGAGAGCCGCTCGATCGCCGCGCGCTCGCGGCCGGCGGCGACCACCACGGCCTCCGCGAGCGGCTGGCGCACCTTGATCTTCGCCTGCCCGCGCGCGCCGAGGCCGAGGCGCACCGTCTCTCGCGCGATCGCCATCGCCTCCTCCAGGTCGCGATCGCGGGCGGGCAGCGCATCGCCGGCGGGGAAGTCGCAGAGGTGGACGCTCGCCAGCGCGCCGTCGAGGTTGTCGTAGATCTCATCGGCGACGAACGGGCAGAAGGGCGCCAGCAGCTTCGCGATCGTGAGCAGGCAGCCGCGCAGCGTGCGAAAGGCGGCGGGGTCGCCGTCCCAGAAGCGCCTGCGTGAGCGGCGCACATACCAGTTGGAGAGCTCGTCCACCAGCTCGGCGATCGCCCGCCCCGCCGCGGTCGCGTCGTAGGCGTCGAGGCGCTCGGCCACGCGCTCGGCGGTGGCGGCGGCGCGCGACAGCGCCCAGCGGTCGAGGTCGTCCTCTGCATCCCTCGCCAGAGCGCCAGGCTCCTCGGCCGGCCGATCCCCAACGCTCGGCTCTCCTGTGGGGGGGTTCGCGGGGAGTCCGCTCAACGCCTTCTCGTTGGCGTGCGCGTAGAGCGTGTAGAAGAAGTAGGTGCTCCACAGCTGCTTGAGAAACAAGCGCACGCCTTCGCCGATCGCCTCTTCGGAGAAGCGGTAGCCGTCCCACGGCTGCTTGGATGTGAAGAAGTACCAGCGGAAGGCGTCCGCCCCGTACTTGTCGATCACCTGCCCGGGCTCGACTGTGTTGCCGCGCGACTTGGACATCTTCTGACCCTCGCCGTCGAGAATCAGCCCGAGGCACACCACGTTGCGGTAGGGGGCGGCGTCGAACAGCAGCGTGGATATTGCGAGCAGCGAGTAGAACCATCCGCGCGTCTGGTCGAGCGCCTCGCAGATGAAGTCCGCGGGGAAGCGGGCGGGGTCGGCGGTGAAGCGCTCGGCGTGCGCCGCCAGGCTCTCGACGCCCTCCACTGCCCCCTCCCCCTCCTCTTTCCCCTCGCCGCAGAACGGGACGTGGTGCTGGGCGAACGGCATTGCTCCGGAGTCAAACCACACGTCGATCACCTCGGGCACCCGTTTCATCGGCTGCTCGCACTCCGCGCAGGGGATCTCGACGTCGTCCACGTACGGGCGGTGGTGGTCGGCGAGCGAGCTGCCCGAGAGCTCCTCCAGCTCCGCGAACGAGCCGATCACGTGGAGGTGCCCCCCTGCATCGCAGCGCCACACCGGCAGCGGCGTGCCCCAATAGCGCTCGCGCGAGAGCGCCCA
>CAYNGQ010000234.1:0-2489 GCA_964396735.1 uncultured Solirubrobacteraceae bacterium
TGCACCTCCGGGGCGGCGTTGCCGACCGCGATCGGCAAGCCCGAGGCCGCGAACATCGAGACGTCGTTGCCGGCGTCACCGATCGTCGCAATCGCCTCCGCGGGAATGCCGTAGCGGGCCGAAAGGAAGCGCACGACGCTGCCCTTGTTGGCCTCGGGGTGGGTGACGTCGAGGTAGTAGGGCTGCGAGCGACTCGCGGCCAAGCGCTCGCCGAAGCGCTCGGCGGCCGCGGAGGCGGCGCGCGCGACGGCGTCGTGGTCGTCGCTCACGCCAACGATCTTGGCCACCCCGTCGCGCAGCCCCTCGAAGCTCTCGACCAGCGTGGGGGCGAACTGCACCGTGTGGCTTTCGTGCTCGACGCGGGGGCCGTGCAGGTCGCGCACGTACCACTCCTCGCCACGGTAGACCCACGCGCTGAGCGAGAAGGACTCCAGCAGCGAGATCGTCTCGCCGACCAGCTCGCCGGGAATCGCGCGCTGCTCGATCACCGTCAGGTCGGGCTCCACCATCGCGCCGCCGTTGAACGCCCCCAGCGGCGCGCTCAGCGCCAGCGGCTCGACGAACATCTGAAGGCCGCGCGGCGGGCGGGAGCTGGTAAGCGCAAACATGATGCCGGCTCCCCGCAGCCTCCTGACCGCCTCGATCGCCCGCGGCGTCAGCTCCTTCGCCCGCGTGACCAGCGTGCCGTCGACGTCGGAGAGCACCAGCTTGATCGTCGGCACGGCGCCTGCCTGCGGCTCGTCGGTCGGCTCCATCGCGCTTGGCATGATGCCGGTTTCCCACGCGCGGGGCCCGGCGGCGGGGTCACGCCAGCACCGCGATGCCCCTGATCACGAGGTAGAGCCCGAGCGCGGTGAGCACCCCGGTCAGCAGGGCGCGCGAGTTGGCGTGCATCCACCCGTCGAGGCGAGCGATCGCCGATTTGGTCTCCTCGGGGCGGAACGACAGCAGCGCGAGCGGTACGATCGCCGGCGAGAGCATTAGCACGTTGAAGAGCAGGATCGCCAGCACCTGCTCGTGTTTGGAGACTTCCGCGACGACGATTTCCTTCATCGCCGCGATGTACCGCACGCTCGGGAAGTTCAGCACCACGCCGGCGAAGAAGGCGAGCGCGGGCGGGCCCGATAGAAGCCGCTCGGCGAGCGGGGGCTTGGCCGGCTGCGCGGGGTCGGGGGCCGGCTTGGCGGCTGCCCTCCTCGCTTTGAAGCGATCCGCGCGGCCGGTGCCCTTCAGGAAGGCGCCGACCAGCAGCAGGCCGCCGACGACCAGGTCGAAGATCGGCCGCGAGGAGGAGGAGTGCCCGCCGAAGACTTCGGCGCCGCTCGCCACGGTCACGACGCCGATGCCGAGGCCCATGCTCCAGGTGAAGGCGCCGGCGAAATAGGCGCCGAGCATCCGTTTCGGGTGCTCGGAGGCGAGCGTCAGCAGCACGACCGCCAGCAGCACGGGGTTCAGCGCGCAGCTCGCACCGAGCAGGGCGACGTTGACGATCATGGTGATGACCTCCCGCCCCACATCCAGTGAGCAGTCTCGCGGTTTGCGAGATGAGCGGCGCTCACCCCCACGGGGTGATTGCGAGGCGGCGTCCCCGACCGAGGGTGGTCGGGCCGCGGGGTGAGAGCGGACGGCAGCCGGCAGGGGCGGCCCCCAAGTCCCTACCCTGTGGACCAATGGCGCGCATCGGTCTGCTCACCGGCGGTGGGGACTGCCCCGGGCTGAACGCCGTGATCCGCGCGGCCGTGCGCAGCGGGCTGGCGCGCGGCGAGCACAGCTTTCTCGGCTTTCGCCACGGCTGGGCAGGGGTGCTGGAGGACGAGGCGATCGAGCTCGACCTGCAGAGCACCGTCGGCATTCTGCCCCGCGGCGGCACGATCCTCGGCACCTCGCGCACCAACCCGTTCGCCGAGGATATGGGCGGCCTGGAGGCGATCCGCGCGACGCTCGAGCGCCGCGGCGTCGACGCGCTGATCCCGATCGGCGGCGAGGACACGCTCGGGGTGGCGCTGCTGCTGCACGAAGCGGGCATCCCGATCGTCGGGGTGCCGAAGACGATCGACAACGACCTCGGCGGCACCGACTACACGTTCGGCTTCCAGACCGCCGTGCAGATCGTGACCGACGCGATCGACCGCCTGCACACCACGGCGGAGTCGCACAACCGCGTGATGGTCGTGGAGGTGATGGGCCGCCACGCCGGGTGGATCGCCACGCACGCGGGGATCGCGGGCGGCGCCGACGCGATCCTCGTGCCCGAGCGCCCCTTCGACGTCGAGGAGGTGTGCACCCACCTGCGCCGCCGCCACGAGCGCGGCCGCAGCTTTTCGATCGTGGTCGTCTCCGAGGGCGCCACCCCCCGCGCCGGGACGATGCAGGTCCTGGAGGGGACCGCCACCGACGCCTTCGGCCACCCCCGCCTCGGCGGGATCGGCGTCACGCTGGAGCACGAGATCGAGCACCGCACCGGGTTCGAGACGCGTGTGACGATCCTC
>CAYNGQ010000235.1:0-2909 GCA_964396735.1 uncultured Solirubrobacteraceae bacterium
AGGCGAGGGATTGCCACCAGATCGTGCGGCAGTAGCTCCCCCTCGGGGTGAGTCGCCACCACGGGCACTCCGACGAGCTGCGCCATCACGATCACGCGGGGCTCGCCCTCTGTCGGACTGGGGGCGAAGACGAGCAGGTCGCACGCCGAGAGGAACGCCTCCACGTGGCCGCGCACGTTGGCGACAAAGCGGACGCGCTCGCCGTACGGAGCGGCCCGCGCGCGCAGCGCCTGCTCCTGGTCGCCCTCACCGGCGAGCACCAGCAGCACATCTCCCTCCAGCCGCGCCATCGCGTCGATCACCACGTCGTTGCGCTTGCGCCGCTGAAAACGCGAGATGCAGCCGACAACGAGAGTCTGCTCGCCTGCTCCCCACGCGTGCCGCAACTCCACACGCGCGGTCAAGTCGGGCTCGATGCTATGAACGTCGACAAGGTTCGGCACCACCTCGACCTTGCCGGCGGGAACACCCGCCTGCACGATCGTGCGCTTGGTCCCCCCCGAAACCGCCATGATCGATCGTGCCCGCCGAGCGGCCAGCGCGTACAGCCAGCGGGGGATGCCATGACGCATCGGCTGTGGCACCGGTCCCCACTCGGCCCACACGATCGTGCCCGTCAGCGCAGCGGGCAGCAGCGCGCAGAGCAACTGCTCCTTCTTGAAGTGAACGAGCGTGACGCCAACCGGCCGCTCGGCCCGGAGTGCGCGTGCCAGACGCAACAGCGCCAGCGGAGTACGCAATGCCACCTTTTTCATGCTGCGGCGGGCGAGCTTGGGACCGAGGTCGATCGCGCGCACTCTCACATTCATGCCCGTGGCGATGTCGGGCACGTTGGTCAATAGCACCACGTCGTGGCCCCTCGCAGCGAGCGCCTCCAGCAGGTCGACGTTCGCGTACTCGGCGCCGCCTCGTTCATTCGTGGTCTGGACGGAGACGATGCGGTTGCCGGACACCCGCCAGCCATACTATCCGCGACGGTAATCGCCCCCTCGGCCGCCGTCGAGGCCATCCGACTGACATGGACGCGCATGAGCCAGCCCCGATCTCGACATCCGCACCGTTGCGAGCAGCGGTTGTCGAGGACCCCGAAGCGCTCGCCTCTCATATCGAGGCTTGGGACGCGCTGGCAGTACAGCAGGGCATGCCCTTCTGCGCCCCCGCTTGGATGCTGTCCTGGTGGCATGAGGCGCGAACCGGGGACGCACGCCTACGGATCGTGCTTGTCACCGACGAGGAGGGGCTTGTTGGGGTTGGGCCATTCTTTGCACAAGTCGGATTACTCGGGCTGGTCGAGATGCGTTTACTCGCCGCTGGGTTCTGCCACCGGATCGGGCCGCTCGCCAAGCCGGGCAGAGAGCGGGCGGTAGCAGAGGCCTTGGCCGTCGCGCTGGCCGGGATGAAGCCATCTCCGGCAAGCGTGGTGTTCGAGGGCATCGACGCAACCGATCGCTGGCCAGAGCTGATAGCAACCGCCTGGCCATCACCTCGACAACCGCGTCTGCGCACCGATGCGCGGATGGACGCGCCGATCATCGACCTGGGCGGCTCCTACGACACCTGGCTTGGCTCGCGCGATCGGCACTTCCGTAAGGAGGCGCGGCGCACGGCGCGGCGCATGGCGGAGGCCCACGTCGAAAGCCGGGTAGCCAACGATGCGGAGGCGATCGATGCCCTTGTGAGCCTGCATGGAGCGCGCTGGGCAGGACGTGGAGGATCAAACGTCGGCACGAGAGCGGAGCAGGTGATCCTGGGTGCGGCCCGGCAGCTTCAGGATGGCCACCGACTGAGCGTGGCGTTGCTGGAGGCGCCGGATGGGCCCGTGGCGGCAGAGCTCGTACTGCAGGCCGGCGACACCGCCGTCTTCTGGGGCGGAGGATTCGACCCGCGGTGGGCACGCAACGCTCCCGGCACCCAGGCGATACTGCTTGCGTTGCGCACGCTTGCGGCCCGGGGCGCTCGCACCGCGGATCTGGGCGGTGGAGAGCACGAGTACAAGCAGCGCCTTGCCGATGGCAACCGCCCCCTGGTGTGGCGGACCCTGTTTCCACTCGGCAGCCGCTATCCGCTGATACGTGCCCGCCTGGTGCCCAAGCACGTCGTCTTCGTACTGCGCGGCCTGGTGAATCGGCTCCCCATTGCCCAACGTGAGCAGCTCAAGCGCCTGTTGCGCCGCGTGGGGGGCCGACCGCGATGACAACACGTCGGAGGCGGTTGCTCTTGGTCGAGGAGGGTGGGCTGGGAGGCGTGGCCAGCTACACGGCCGAACTGGCGAGAGCGGTGACTCAGGCCGGGTGGGATGTCCACCTTGCAACTGGATGCGAGCACCAACCCATGACAACACCGGACGTGCGCATTCGTCCCCTTTTCCCGTACGTGCGGGGACGGACGCGACTGGGGCGCCTAGCGCGTGGACTTCGGCTCTCGCGGCCGATCAACGGGGCCACGCACCTGGCAGCCAACGTAGTCGTGGCGCGTCTGGCGCGAGACTTCGACATCGTCCACGTCCAGGGAGAGGAGTGGCCACCGCTCGGCGCCGCCCAGGCAATGATGCTGCACGCGGCCGGACGGCCGGTGGTCTACACACCCCACAATACGTTCAACCGCGGCGCGCGCCCATACACCCGCTCGCACGCCATGATTCGGCGTTACGCAGCAACGATCATCGTGCACTCGGAGTACGACCGCTCCCTGCTGCCCCTCGGACTGGCGCCGAAGACGGTGGTGATCCCGCACGGGGAGTACGGCAGCCTGGCCTTCCATGGCGCCTCAGATGTTGATCTGGCGACTGCCCGCGGCGAGCTCGGCGCAAGCGAGGACGAGTTGGTTGTGCTGCTCTTCGGCCAGTTGCGCCCCGACAAGGGAGTGCGCGACCTGCTCCAGGCGGCAGCCGATGTCGCGGGCACGCGGGT
>CAYNGQ010000236.1:0-2195 GCA_964396735.1 uncultured Solirubrobacteraceae bacterium
TCGACGTTCAAGCCGATCACCGCGATTGGGAGTCTCGAAGCGGGCGTGCTCGACCCCTACGCCGGCCTCGGCGCCGGGACGTGCATCTACGTATCGACCGTGAAATTCTGCAACGCCGGCGACGCCGAATACGGCGCGGCCAATCTTGTCGACGCACTCAAGGTCTCCTCCGACACCTACTTCTTCACGGTCGGCGAGATGGACAACAGCCACGGCGAAGTGATCCAGCACATGGCGCACGAACTGGGGATCGGGCGGCCGACGGGGATCGACCTGCCCAGCGAATCCGAAGGCACGGTGCCCAGTCCGAAGTGGCTGGCGGAACGCAACGCCCTTGAAGCCAAGTGCACGCGCGAACACCACGGCCGCTCGTGTGAAATCGTCGCCGAACCGGGTGCGCCGTGGAGCGTTGGCCACAACATGGATCTCGCGGTTGGACAGGGCGACCTGCAGACCGATCCGCTGCAGATGGCGGTCGCCTACTCGACGCTCGCCAACGCCTACATGAACAACGGCGAAGGGTGGGTTCCCACGCCGCACCTGGGAGAGGCGATCGAAAGCCCGAGCGGGGGGATCGTGCAGACGCTGAAATTCCCGCCGCGGCGCAAGGTCAAGCTCAACCCCGCCAACCTCGACCTCGTGATGGAAGGGATCCACGACGCGACCTCCGAGTCGGGCGGCACCTCACAGGACGTGTGGTCGGGCTGGAACCAGGCAAAGCTCCCGGTGTACGGCAAGACCGGCACCGCCGAACGCCCTCCCTACGTCGAACAGGCGTGGTACATGTGCATCCTGCCCGACGCCAATCGGCCAATCGTGATCGCCGTGACCGTCGAACAGGGCGGCTTCGGCGACCAGGCGGCCGCCCCGGTGGCGCGGCTGATCGCCTCGAAGTGGTTCAACCAGCCGCTGCAGCTCGTCAAAGGCACAAGCGCGGACAAATAGTCCTATGACCCCACCACTGAGCCCGATCACCGCCCCCGAAGCCGAGCGCCGCGCGCAAGCGGCATCCCAGGAGCCTCGTCGGGGCCCGCGCCTGATGCTTGACCCGGTGCTGACGTTGACGGTGCTCGGCCTGGGGATCTGCTCGGTCGTCGTGCTGGGGTGGGTCACCGCCAAGGCGGTGCCCGGCCAGCCGCGCTACTACTCCGAGCGTCAGATCATCTACCTGCTCGTCGGCCTGGGGGCGATGGTGGCGCTGGCGCGGATCGACTACGCGCGCCTGCGCCACTACAAAGTCGCGATCTATGTTGCGCTGGTGCTGAGCATCCTGGCGGTGCTGGGTGCCGGAAGCTCGGCCAACGGCTCGGTGCGCGCGATCAGCTTCCCGCTGTTCTCCTTCCAGGGGTCGGAGCTCGGCAAGGTGCTGCTGATCCTCGCGCTTTCGGCGCTCGTGGTCGATCGCTCGCGCCAGCTGCACGAGCGGGAGACGACCGCGCGGGTAATGCTGGCGGCGCTGCTGCCGGCGATGCTTGTGATCGCCCAGCCCGACCTCGGCTCGGGCCTCGTCTACCTCACGATCGCGCTGACGCTGCTGTTCGTCGCCGGAGTCCCGTGGCGGCACCTGGCAGGCCTGCTGGCGCTGGGTGCGGCCGCGATCGCGCTCGTGCTGGTGGTTGCCCCGGCGGCCGGGGTGCAGGTATTGAAGCCCTACGAGGTCGAACGCCTTACGAGCTTTTTGAACCCGTCCAGCAATCCGCAGAAAGAAGGCTACCAGCAGCTCGAGTCGAAGATCGCGATCGGCGCGGGGCAGCGCACCGGCAGCGGCGACAACAGCACGCAGATCCAGGGCGAATTCGTGCCCGAGGACAGCACCGACTTCGTCTTCGCGGCGGTTGGCGAGCGCTACGGCTTCGTCGGTGCGGCGCTGGTGCTCTCGCTGTACGCGCTGCTGATCTGGCGCACGCTGCGGATCCTGACGCTGGCGAAGGATCTGTTCGGTGCGCTGGTTGCCGGGGGCGTGGTGGCTATGCTTATGTTTCAGGTGTTCGTCAACGTGGGCGTGGCTGTAGACATCATGCCCGTCACCGGCGTGACGCTGCCGCTCATGAGCTACGGCGGCTCGTCGGTGATCGCGACGCTGCTGGCCGTGGGCCTGCTGCAGTCGATCTACGTCCAGGCGCGCGCCGCCGAGGCTTTGAAGGGCCGCGTGTTGCGGCCCTAGAGGGTGGCGCAGCCAGCCGCAGGCTGGCGAG
>CAYNGQ010000237.1:0-6645 GCA_964396735.1 uncultured Solirubrobacteraceae bacterium
CGCGCCTCGGCCACCTCCGGCCCGATTCCCAGCTCCGCCAGATTCGCCTCGAGGACCTCCAGCGCCCGGGGGTCGCGCTCGACCAGCACCGCCCTCTCCGCGCCTCGCGAGAGCGCCTCGATCGCCAGCGCGCCGGTGCCCGCGAACAGGTCCAGCACCACCGCTCCACCCAGCTCCCCGAGCATCGAGAAGAGCGCCTCCCTGACCCGATCCGATGTTGGCCGCGTCGCCCGGCCCCGTGGCGCACGCAGCCGCCGGCCGCCGAAACGCCCGGCGATCACCCTCATGCCCGCAGCGGCTCGCGCGCCTCCGCGCCCAGCGCGCGCTCGAGCGCTTCGCCCAGTGGCGCGTGCTCGGGGGCCGCCAGCGCGGGATCGACGGCGAGCAGCCGCTCGGCCCACACGCGGGCGCGTTCCAGCAGGGCCGCGTCCTGCGGCAGGATCGCCACCCGTGGCTCGGCCTGCCCATGCTGGCGGGTGCCCGCGAGCTCGCCCTCGCCGCGCAGCTCCAGGTCGATCTCGGCGAGCTCGAAGCCGTCGCTGTGCTCCGCCAGCGCGCGCAGCCGGCGCGCATTGCGCGGGCCGAGCAACAGGCACACCGAGGGATGCTCGCCGCGGCCGATCCGCCCGCGCAGCTGGTGCAGCTGGGAGATCCCGTAGCGCTCGGCGTTCTCGACCAGCATCACGGTCGCGTTGGGCACGTCGATCCCCACCTCGATCACCGTTGTCGCCACCAGCACGTCCACCGTGCCCGCCGCAAACCTCGCCATCGCCGCGCGCTTCTCCCTGGGGCGCAGCTGGCCATGCAGCAGCTCCAGGCGGAACTCGCACAGCTCGCCGGTGCGCAGGCGCTCATACTCGGCGGTCGCGGCGCGCGCCGATCGTCGATCAGATGCGATCGACTGATCGGTCAGCTCCTGGGACTCCTCGACCAGCGGGCACACCACGTACGCCTGGTGCCCGGCGCGCAGCTCCTCGCGAATCCGCTCGTACGCGCGCGCCCGCTCCGCCGCGCTCGCCGCCACATGCGTGGCGATCGGCCGCCGGCCCCGCGGCAGCTCGCGCAGGCGCGTCACGTCGAGGTCGCCGTACTCGGTGAGGGCCAGCGTGCGCGGGATCGGCGTCGCCGTCATGTGCAGCACGTGGGGGGCGAGATCTCCTGGCCCCTTGCGATCCAGCGCCGCGCGCTGGCGCACGCCGAAGCGGTGCTGCTCGTCCACGACCGCCACCGCGAGGCGGTCGAAGACGACGTCGTCCTCGATCAACGCATGCGTGCCCACCACCAGCTTCAGCTCCCCGCTGGCGAGCTTGCCGAGCAGATCGGCGCGGCGGCGCGCGGGCGTGGAGCCGCTCAGCAGCGCGGACGGCAGCAGCCCGTCGGGAACCAGCGCCTGCAGCGTGGCGAAGTGCTGCTCGGCGAGCGTCTCCGTGGGCGCCATCAACGCCCCTTGCATACCGTGCTCGACCGCGCGCAGCAGCGCATACAGCGCCACCACGGTCTTGCCCGAGCCGACCTCCCCCATCAGCAGGCGCTGCATCGGGTGCGTGCGCGCGAGGTCGGCGTCGATCGCCGCGATCGCCGCGGTCTGGTCGGCGGTGGGCGCGAACGGCAGCAGCTCCCCCAGCCAGCGCGCGGTCAGCTCGCGGGGCTCCTCCAGCGCCGTCGCCGTGCCCGACCCACGCAGCGCCCGGCGGCGCAGCAGCGCCAGCTGCATCAACAGCAGCTCCTCGAACGCCAGCCGCGCGCGCCCCGCCTCCGCTTCATCAGCACCGCGCGGGAAGTGCGCCGCGGTCAGCGCTCCCGCGCGGTCGGGCAGGCGCTCGGCGGCGCGCATCCTGGCCGGCAGCGGCTCGGCCACATCCGCGAGCGCACCGCGATGCTCGCGCACGAGCGCCGCGATCTGCGTCGAGCTGACACCCACCGTGGCCGGGTAGTGCGCGATCTCCCCCGCCGCCTGCGCGCCCGCGAGCTCCCCCCCGGGCGCGTGGTGGGTGACCGAGAAGCGCCCCCCCGGCCGCGCCTTGCCGTGCAGCAGCAGGCGCGTGCCCGGGTGGTAGCGCTCCACCAGCCACGGTTGGTTGAAGAAGGCGGCCCCCATCGCGCCGGTCTCGTCGAACACGGTCGCCTCCACCAGGGGGCGCATCCCCCGGCGGCGCACCGGCCGCGCCGCGATCGACTCCACCTCGACCGCCACCGTCGCCTGCTCGCCGGGGCGCAGCTGCGCGATCGCGCGCGCCTCGCGGCGGTCGCGCGGCAGATGCTCCAACAGCTCCCCCACCGTCTCAATCCCCAGCGTTCGCAGGCCGTCGGCCAGCCGTCCCGGGGGGGGCGCCAGCGGCTCCTCGAGGTGGCCGGGCCGCGCGATACGCACCCGCGCGGCCAGCAACTCCGCGCGCAGGAGCGGGCGCGTGGACGCAAAGGCAGTCGGCCGGGCGGAGGTGGGCTTCGCCATCGTGGTCGCCATTGCGCCATGCATGATGACTCGCGTGGCGGACAGGCGGGGCCGCGTCCACCAGGGACGCGGCCCGCGTTGTTACTCGCCTGGCTACGGCACTACGGCCTAGAAGACGCCGTATTTTTCTCCGCTGACCAGTTCGACGTTGGCTTCGCCTTCGATCGTGGCCTTCTTGGTTTTTTCGTTGAACAGGCCGACCGTTTTCGATTTGCCTTCGGAATTCGTGACTTCCGTGATTTCTGTTTCACCTACTTTGTACTGCAGTGCGCCGGAGACCGCTTCTGTTTTGGGGGATGCGACCAGCGCGGCTACCGAGCCTGTGATTTCCGCTTTCGGGCTGCCAAAGATGAAGCCGCATTTGGTGAATTTGATCTTCGAGAACACTTCGCCGGAGCCGGGGGTGAACAGCACCGCAAGGTCGCCTTCCAGGCTAGCCGGTTTCTTGACCGTAACGATTTCGTTACTCGTTAGGACATTTTCGACTTCCACTTTTTCGCATTTGCTTCCACCGACCGTGGCGGTGCAGCCACCAAATTCAATCTTCTCTTTTTCGGATTTGCCCGGTTTGCCACCAACGATCAGCCCGCCGGCGGCCAGTTTAAGCGATGTGCACGTGGTCACCGATTCGACTTCGAGCGTGCCTTTGCCTTTCAGAACAAAGTTTTTGCTCTTCATCGAGGCCTTGACTTCCTTGGTCGCGCCTTTTGCCAGTTCTTTACCTTCAACATGATACGTATATTCCGCCGCCGCCGACGCCTGGGCGACCGCCACCGCGCTGAACGCAAATACGGCGACGAGACAGAGTCCTGCCAACTTGATGCGTGTCATACTTTGTCTCCTTTGTGTACTTATTGAATGCGCAGGGGCCAGCGCTCCGATCCTGAGGGGGGTCAGAAACATTTTCCGGCACCTGCAGTGCCGCCACACCGAAAATAGGTAGCGGTTATCTACAACATACCGGCCGCGGAGAGGAACATGTGCCTATGTCTCCAACCCACCCAACGGGCCTTTATATACGCGGCAGAGTTGTCACAAAACCGCTGGAAATCGCGGTGGTTGGGGCATGAAAACGAACAGTTACAAAACTGCTACCGATGCCCTTTAGATAAAGGCTCGGCGAGCCGGTAGAATCGGTCACTCCGCCGCGAGCAGCCACCAGTAGGCGCTCTGCCCACCGTGGCGCTGCTCGAGCTCGGCGGCGCCGAGGTCGCCGTCGAGCAGCGCGGCGACCGCCGGGGGGTCCAGCGGCGGCTCCTCGCCGGCGAGCACGCTGAGCAGCTCGGCGCCATCGGCGAGCGCCACCAGCACATGGCGCAGCGTGGCCGCGGGCTCACCCCACGCGACGACCTCCTCACCGAGGAAGCCGACGGCCTCGCCGGGGGCAAAGCGGCCAGCGGGATCGGCACGGGCGGCCGGAGCGACGGCGCCGGTGCGCACCCGCGCGAGCGCCTCGTTCAGCGCCTGCGCGTTCTGCTCCAGCGGGCGGTCTGCGAGCAGCTCGACCGCCGCCGCGAGCGCGGCCTGCTGGCTGAGCGCGGGGACGACCATCACCTGCTTGTCGGAGAGCTCCGCGGCGCGCTCGGCGGCCATCACCACGTTGGGGGAGCAGGGCAGCACCAGCACCTCCTCGGAGGGCACCTCGTGGATCGCGGCGAGCAGCTCGTAGGTGGAGGGGTTGAGCGTCGGGCCGCCGTCGAGCGTGTGTACGCCCAGCTCGGCGTACAGCCGCTTCAGGCCCTCGCCGCTGACGACGGCTACCGCGCCGCAGCGCACCCGCGAGGCCGGGCGCACATCCGTCTCGAGCGGGACTCTGTCGAAGAGCCGCCCGTTGCGCTCGGCAACCTGGGCGTGCATGTCGGCGACGTCGAGATGCGACACCTCACCGGCGTCGAACAAGGCGGTGGCGCGCTCCGGGTCGTCGGTGTGGATGTGCACCTTCAGCGTGGCGGCGTCGCCCACCACCAGCACGGAGTCGCCGAGCGCCTCCAGCTGCGGAAGGAAGCGCTCGGACTCGAGCGCGCTGCCGGTGACGGCGAAGTTGGTGCAGTAGCGGTAGGTGGAGGAGTGGTGCTCGGGGTGGTGGATGCGCGCGGGCGCGTAGTGGTCGAGCGGCGGCGGGTCCTCCCCGCGCAGCGCGGCGACGACGCCCGCGAAGATCACCACCAGTCCGTAGCCGCCGGCGTCGACGACGCCTGCGTCGCGCAGCGCGGCGAGCAGCTCGGGGCCGCGCTTGACCGACTCCTGCCCGGCGGCGACCGCCTGCTCCAGCGTGGCGGCGATCGCGCGGTCCTGCAGCTCGGGCGCCGCGGTGGGATGCAGGCGGGTGCCCTCGGGATCGCGCTCGGTCTCGGCCGCGATCCGCTCGGCCATCTCACGCGCGACGGTGAGGATCGTGCCCTCCGCCGGGCTGCGCACCGAGGCGTAGGCCCGTTCGGCGGCGTTCTCCAGCGCCGCGGCGATCAGTGTGGCGTCGATCAGCTCGCCGGGGCGCGAGACGAGCTCCTCGGCGGCGCCGCGGATCAGCTGCGAGAGGATCACGCCGGAGTTGCCGCGCGCCCCCAGCAGCGCGGCGCGCGCGACCGACTGTACGATCTCCTCGCGGCCGATCTCGTCGATCGTGCGCGTCTCATCCGCCCCCTGGAGGCGGTCGAGCTCGCCCAGCACGGCGCGCAGCGTGAGCGCCATGTTGTCACCGGTGTCGCCGTCGGCGACGGGGAAGACGTTGAGGTCGTTGACCTCCTGGCGGCGGGACTCCAGGTGCGCCAAAGCACCTGCCACCGCGGCGCGGAAGCGAAGCAGGTTGGTGTCGGTCACTGCGGTCTGCATCATGCTGTCCGCCCGGGCGCGCCGCGGGCCATGCAAGGAGCTACGCGGTGGGCCCGTCAAGGTTACGCAACCCACCGGCGCGGTCGCTCTCGCGGGGGATCTGGCGCCATCATCGCTTCACAAAATGAAGGGTTGGGGTCCAAAAACCAAACACAACACCCAGCCCGGCCCGGCGGCGCTCACGCCCGGCGACGACTCAAAGCGCCTTGACGACCTTGCCGGCTTTCAAGCAGCGCGTGCAGACGTACACCCGCCGCGGCGCCTTGCCGACGAGGATCCGCACCTTCTGCAGGTTGGGCTCGAAGCGCCGCCGGGTGGCGACCATCGAGTGGCTGCGACTGTTGCCGTACGCCGGGCCCTTGCCGCAGCTGTGACATACCTTGGCCATTGCGGAGGCAGTTTACTGATAAATGAGGGGCTCGGCTTGCCGGCCTTCAGCCAGCTGCGCCACCCTCAAGGCCGCTCGCAAGCTCGTTGCGCAGCGCGGCCATCCGCAGCACCGCCTCGGCGGCGTGGCAACCCTGGTCGCGCTTGTCCCCGCCGGCCCGCGCGAGCGCCTGCTCCATCGTCGCGCAGGTGAGCACCCCGAAGGCGCACGGCACGCCCGTATCGAGCTGCACCTGCATGATCCCGCGCGCGGCCTCGGCGCAGACGAAGTCGTAGTGGTCGGTCTCGCCGCGAATCACCGCACCGAGGCAGGCGACGCCGTGAAAACGGCCGGAATCGGCGGCGTAGCGCGCGGCGAGCGGCAGCTCGAAGGCACCGGGGACCTCGAAGACCTCGACTTTGGAGGCGCCCGCGACGGCGAACGCTGCCTGCGCGCCCTTCACGAGCCGCTCGGCCAGATCCTCATAGAAGCGACCGACGGCGATGGCGAAACGCTGTTCGCTCAACGCCCGCGGCGCTCCTGCTCGCGGTCGTGAGCGCGCTCTGAGTGCAAGAGCTCCTCGTCGAGGTTCAAACCCTGGTGGTGGAGGGTGTGGCCCATGCGCCGCGCCTTGGTGCGCAGGTAGTCGGTGTTGTGCTCGTTGGGCGCCTGCTCGATCGGGATCTGCGCCGAGACCGACAGCCCGTAGCCCTCGAGGCCGCGGATCTTCTTCGGGTTGTTGGTGAGGATGCGGATCGAGGAGAGGCCGAGGTCGGAGAGGATCTGCGCGCCGATCCCGTAGTCGCGCAGGTCGGCGGGCAGGCCGAGGCGCTCGTTGGCCTCGACCGTGTCGAGCCCCTCCTCCTGCAGCTTGTAGGCGCGCAGCTTGTTGAGCAGACCGATACCGCGCCCTTCCTGGCTGAGGTAGAGCAGCACGCCCTTGCCCTCGGCCTCGATCATCGTCAGCGCCGATTCGAGCTGCTCGCCGCAATCGCAG
>CAYNGQ010000238.1:0-3956 GCA_964396735.1 uncultured Solirubrobacteraceae bacterium
AGCGATGAATACGCTGCAGCCGGTGTCGGTCGCGCTCAAGTTCGGCTTCCTCGCCGTGCTCTACCTGTTCCTGCTGTGGGTCGCGCGCAGCGCGTTGAGCGATCTGCGCGAACGCGATCGCACCCATCCACCCACGGGCTACGGCGCTGGGGGCGGCGCGGGATCGGGCTATGCGGCCCCTCCGGACGCGACCGGCCTGCAGGCTGCCTCCGCGCTCGGGCGCTCCAACGTCGCCCGCCGTGCCCCCCGTCTGGTGGTCGCCCGCGCGAGCGGTCACGATGCGGGGATGATCTACGACCTGGACGGCGACCTCGTGCTCGGTCGCGGCGACCACGCGGAGATACGCTTGGACGATCCCTTCGCCTCCTCGCGCCACGCCCGCATCTACGAGCAGGCGGGGACGCTCGTGGTCGAGGATCTGCGCTCCACCAACGGCACCTACCTCAACGAGGAGCTGCTGGACACGCCACGTCCGCTGCATCCCGGCGATCATGTCCGGATCGGCGAGAGCGAATTCGTATTCGAGGTCGATTGATGACCCCACGGACCGATACGGGCGGCGACTGATGCTGCGCGTGGCCGAGCAGTACGCGGGCACCGATACCGGCCTGCAGCGACGCGCCAACGAGGACTCGCTGCTGGCACGCTCGCCGCTGTTCGTGGTCGCTGACGGAATGGGCGGCGCACAGGCCGGGGAGGTGGCTTCGAAGATCGCGGTGGAGTCCTTCCACGCGGGCCTGCCCGACGGCTCGCCGCCGGAGGAGGGGCTGGCCGCGCACGCGCTCGCGGCCAACGCGCGCATCCACGCGCTCTCCCGCGAAAACGCCGAGCAGGCCGGCATGGGCACGACGCTCACCGCCGTATACGTGGGCGAGCAGGAGGTCGCGATCGCCCACGTCGGGGACAGCCGCGCCTACTGCCTGCGCGACGGCGAGCTACTGCGCCTCACCGACGATCACTCGCTGGTGGACGAGCTGATCCGTGAGGGCCGCCTCACTCCTGAAGAAGCCGAGGACCACCCCCAGCGCTCGATCATCACCCGCGCGCTCGGGCCCGAGGAGACCGTCGAGGTGGACACCCGCTCGTTCCGCGCGCGCGCCGGGGACATCTACCTGCTGTGCAGCGACGGCCTCACCTCGATGGTCCCGGAGGCGCGGCTCGCCGAGGTCCTGCGCCTGCACGCCGGTGCGCGGCTGCGCGACATCGGCGAGGCGCTGATCGCGGAAGCCAACCACGCCGGCGGGCGCGACAACATCACCGTCATCCTGCTGCGCTTGGAGGAGGTGGGCTCGCCGAGCACGCCCGCCCCAGGCACCGCCGAGCTCGATCGGGACGCCACCGTCGTGAGCATGCCCGCCGTGGGGGCCACGCGCCCGTCGTCCGCGGTGCTCGCACCCCCCTCGCGCGCCAGCGACGGCCGGGAGGGGGCGGCGTCCACCGAAGCTCGTGCCCGGGAGCGATCGTCGGTGCGAGCGCGCCGGGACGCTCATCGCACGCACGCCGCTCTGCCGGCCACGCCGGTGGTGGCGCGCCGTCCCCGCTCCCCCGACGCCGCGCCCGGTGTCCCTCGGCGGCGACGTCGTCGTGGCGTGCTGCCCGCGCTGATCGTGCTCGCCTTGCTCGGGGTGCTGGCGGGCGGCGGGTACATTGCCGCGCAGTCGGTGTTCTTCGTCGGCACCAATGCCCGCGGGCTGGTGACGATGTACCGGGGTCTCCCCTACAAGCTCCCTGGCGGAATCGACCTCTACAGCACCTACTACGTCTCCGGCGTCGGCGCCTCCACGCTGAGCCCCACGCGCCGCGGCACGCTGCTCGACAACAAGTGGCGCTCCGAAAAAGAAGCCGGCTCGCTCGTGCACTCGATCGAACTGGAAGAGCTGAGTGAATGAACCGCCCGATCCTGCGCCTCTACATGCTGGTGCTGGTGCTGTTCGGGCTGCTCGTCGCCTTCACCTCGCGCTGGACGATCTTCGAGGCCTCCTCGCTACGCGAAAACCCGCTCAACAAACGCGCGCTGATCGAGCAGGAGCACGTGCAGCGCGGGGCGATCCTGGCGGCCGACGGCACCGTGCTCGCGCGCAGTGTGCGCACGCGCGAAGGCACCTACGAACGCACCTATCCGACCGGTGAAGAGTTCGCCCAGGCGATCGGCTACTCCTACCCGCTGTCGCTCGATCGCACGGGCCTCGAGCGCTATCGCAACGCTCCCCTCAGCGGGCAGCGCCAGAGCGACCTGCAGTCGATCCTCGACCAGTTCCAGGGCCGCCCCGAAAAGGGCAATGAAGTGATCACCACGCTCGACCCTGCCGCCCAGCGGGCCGCGCTCGCGGACCTCGGCGCTCACCAGGGTGCGGTCGTTGCGCTGGTGCCGTCCACGGGCGCCGTGCGGGTGATGGCCTCCACCCCCAGCTACGACCCAAACGCGCTGCGCTCCTCCGCCGCCACCGAAAAGCTCAAAGCCGACAGCGAAGCCCCGCTGCTCAATCGCGCCGTGCAGTACGGGTATGCGCCGGGGTCGACCTTCAAGGTGCTCACCGCCACCGCGGCGATCGACACCGGCAAGTTCACGCCCTCCTCGACGCTCAGCGGCCGCAACGGCATCGTGGTGTCGGGTGTGCCGTTGAGCAACGACCAGAACGAAAGCTTCGGTGAGCTGACGCTCACGCAGGCGCTCGCCAAATCTGTCAACACGGTGTGGGCGCAGGTCGCCGAACAGGTCGGCAAGCCGACGCTCGCCCGCTATATGCGCCGCTTCGGCTTCGACGCCAAACCGCAGCTCGACTATCCCGCCGAAGAAATGTCGGCCTCCGGGGAGTACGAGGACCAACGCGGGGGCGAACGCCTGCTCTCGCCTCTCAGCCCGCTGGTGGACGTTGGGCGGATGGGCATCGGCCAGGACAAACTGCGGGTCACCGCGCTGCAGATGGCGGAGGTCGCCGCCGCCGTCGCCAACCACGGCAGGCTGATGGTGCCCCACCTGACCGCGCGGATCGTGAACCCCGAAGGGCGCGTCGTGCAGCAAATCTCTCCTCGCGTGCAGTCGGTCGTGATGAAGCCCTCCACCGCCACGGCCGTCACCTCGATGATGGAAGCCGTCGTCAACGAAGGCACCGGCGAAAACGCGCGGATCCCGGGCGTGCAGGTCGCCGGCAAGACAGGCACCGCCGAAACGCAGATCGGCAGCGCGCTCAACAACGTCTGGTTCATCGCCTTCGCTCCCGCGGCCAACCCCACCGTCGCGATCGCCGTGACGGTCAAGGGCGTACCCGGGTACGGCGCCACGTACGCGCTGCCGATCGCTCGGCATGTGATGGAAGTGCTGCTCCATGAATGAGGCCCGGCGATGATCGAATCCGGCACCGTGATCGACGGGCGCTATGAGGTGCTCTCGCGGATCGGCACCGGCGGGATGGCCGACGTGTATCTCGCGCGCGACCAGCTGCTGGGGCGCCAGGTGGCGGTCAAGCTGCTCCACCACCGCTTCGCCGAAGACCAAGAGTTCGTGGAGCGCTTCCGCCGCGAGGCTTCCAGCGCCGCCGGCCTCTCCCACCCAAATGTGGTGGCGATCTTCGACCGTGGGGAGTGGGACGGCACCTACTACATCGCGATGGAGTACCTCCCCGGCCGCTCGCTGAAGGCGGTGGTGCGCGAGCAGGGGCCGCTGGAGCCGGCGGCGGCAATCGACATCGTCATCCAGATTCTGCAGGCCGCGCGCTTCGCGCACCGCCGCGGCGTGATTCACCGGGACCTCAAGCCCCACAACGTGATCCTCGACGAAGAGGGCCGTGCGAAGGTCACCGACTTCGGGATCGCCCGCGCCGGCGCCTCCGACATGACGCTCACCGGCTCGATCATGGGAACCGCTCAATACCTCTCCCCCGAGCAGGCCCAGGGCCATGCCGTGAGCGCGGCCTCGGACATCTACGCGGTGGGGATCGTTTTGGTGGCCGCTCACC
>CAYNGQ010000239.1:0-4598 GCA_964396735.1 uncultured Solirubrobacteraceae bacterium
GCCGAGCAGCGCGACGACGGCGAGAGCTATACCTAACCTCCTCGAGGTCGCGCCGCGTGGGAACGCGAACGACAGCGGGCGGGTGAGGCGGCCGATTGGAGCGCGGGCGGCGAGTGAGCGATCCACCCTGGAGTCTTCGACCTCGGTGGCCGAACCCCTACAGCGGTCTCTTTGCCTCCGGTTTTGGATGCGTTACGATGCAGGCGCTAGCACGACGATTGATGTCGCCGTCTTCGAGGGGTCCGGGCAACCGGACCCCTTTCTCATGTCCACGGCCAGCGCACCGGCCCAAGCGTCTGCACCTCCGGCTCCAGCGCCACGCCGAAGCGCTCCTGCACGCGGCGGCGGCCATCGGCCATCAGCGCGACGATCTCCGCGGTGGTGGCCACGCCGGTGTTCTCGATGAAGTTGGCGTGCTTGGGCGCGAAGCGGGCGCCGCCGACGGTGAGGCCGTTACAGCCGGCCTCGGAGAGCAGCAGGCCCGCCGTGCGCCCCTCTGCCTTCGGGTCATCCGGGTTCTTGAAGGTCGAGCCGAACGTCTTGATTCCCTGCGGCTGGGCCTCGTGGCGGCGGGCGCGCAGCTCCGCCAACGTCGCCTTCACCTGCTCGGGCAGCGCGGGATGCAGTGCGAACGAGGCGCGCGTCATGACCTCCCCGGCACGCAGGTTGGAGCTGCGGTAGGCAAACCCCAGATCGGGCGGCGTGCGGCGCTCGATCCCCTTCGCACCAGCGACCTCCACCCACTCAAGGGTCTGGGCGAGCTCGCCGCCGTAGGCGTTGGCGTTCATCCGCACAGCACCGCCCACGGTGCCGGGGATGTTGACGCCGAACTCGATCCCCGATAGGCCCGCCCGCGCGGCGTAGGCGGCCACCGCAGGCAGGCGCGCGCCGCCACCGCACTCGAGGCCCCTCTCCCCCACCCGCTCGATCCCCGCCAGCTCACCCTCGAGCTTCAGCACCAGGCCGCTCACCCCATCGTCGGCGATCAGCAGGTTGGAGCCCGATCCGACCACCGCTACCGGCACCCGTGCGGCATGCGCCCACACCAGCAGCTCCAGCAGTTGCGGAGCGCCGCCGACCCGCGCGAACAGCTCCGCCGAGCCCCCTGTGCGCACGGTCGAGAAACGTGCCAGCGGGAAGTCGCGCTGCACCGACGGTGGGGGCGGGGGCACGCTCACGGACCTGTGCAGTCCTCCACCAGACCATGTCCGAGCGCCTCGACATCGCCAGCTCCCCCCACCAGACGGCGCCCCAGCGTGTCGACGTCGCCGGCGCCCATCACCAGGCAGAGGTCGCCGTCGGCGAGCAGGCCGCGCAATACGGGCAGCGCGTCGGCGAACGTCGGCAGCCACATCACCAGGCGCCCACCCGCAGCGTCTGCGGTGGTAAGCGCAATCGTCAGACCGCTCACTCCTGGGAAGTCCTCGGCGCGCTCGCGTGCCGGGTAGACGTCGAGCACGACCGCCACGTCGGCGAGCGCCAACGCCTCACCGAACTCTCGCGCGAGCAGCGCGGTGCGCGAGTAGAGGTGGGGCTGGAACACTGCCACCAGCCGCCGGGATTCGAGCGTGCGTGCGGCGCGCAGGGTAACCGCGAGCTCTGTGGGATGGTGGGCATAGTCCTCATACACCACCCCACCACCCGCGGTGGCGCCCACCCGTTGGAAACGCCGGCCCGCTCCGGTGAAGCCCGCGAGACCCGCGATCGCGCGCTCCCGATCGGCCCCGGCGATGCACGCTGCCTCGAGTGCGGCGACGGCGTTGAGCGCGTTGTGGGCACCCGGCACCGCGAGGCCGACCTCATGCTTACGCCAAGTGAACCGCGAGCCCCCGGCGGTGAGCGTCGGCGCGGGCACGTCGTAGGCGACCGTCTCGCCGCCCCGCAGCTCCAGCAACTCGGGGCGGTCCCACACCACCGCGAAGGATGGCGGCTCCATGAACGCGCGGAAGGCCGCGCGCAACTCCGCCAGCGAGGCAAAGCTCGCGTGGTGGTCGAGCTCCACGTTGGTGAGCACCGCGATCTCCACCACGAGCGAGAGCATCGAGCGGTCGGACTCGTCTGCCTCGACCACCAGCCACTCGCCCGCCCCCCAGTGCGCGTTGGGCAGACCGCCGCCCACCGGAGCGCCCACCAGCCAGCCGGGGTCAGTGCCGGCGGCGCGCAGGATGTGCACCAGCATCGACGCGGTCGTCGTCTTGCCGTGCGTACCCGCCACCGCGATCGTGCGCCGCAGCGCGCTCAGCTCGCCCAGCAGCTCTGCGCGCGGCCGCTCGCGCAGCCCCCGCTCGCGCGCCGCAGCGCGCTCGGGGTTCTCGGGGGGCACAGCGCTGGAGTAAACGACCTCCACGTCCTCGCCGGCGGGCAGGTTGGCGGCGTCGTGGCCGATGCTCGCCTCCAGCACGCCATCGGCACGCAGGCGCTCCAAATAGGGAGAGTCGGCGCGGTCGGAGCCACTGACCCGCGCCCCCAGCGCATACGCCGCCCGCGCGTAGCCGCTCATCCCCGCGCCGCCGACACCGACAAAATGCAGGCGCCTCCCGCTCCACGGCGAGCTCATCCCCGTGCCGCCTCCAGCAGCTCTCCCGCGACCACCTCGGCCGCGTCGGGCCGAGCGAGCCGCCGGGCGGCGGCCGCCATCGCGCGCATCCGCTGCGGGTCGGCCAGCAGCGCGGCCGTCTCGCGCGCGAGACGTGCCGCGGACAGCTCGCCGTCGGGCACCACCACCGCGGCGCCGCCCTGCTCCATCCAGCGGGCGTTGGCCGCCTGATGGTCGGCGGCCGCGTGCGGGTAGGGGATCAGGATCGCCGGGCGGCCGTGGGCGGCGACCTCGAACAGCGAGCCGCCCGCGCGGGCGACCACCAGGTCGGCGGCGGCGAGCGCCTGCGCGAACTCGGCGAGATCGAGGTACTCGCGCAGGTCATACCCCGGCGGGCGTGCCGAAGCCAGGGGACACTCGCCTTCGACCGATTCGGGAGACACTCGCTCCGCTCGCATCCCCGAATCGACCAGCATCCCCGTTTCGGCCAGCGCCTCGAGCTCCGGGTGGTCGCGCCGCCCGCAGATGTGCAGCACGTGGAAGGTGGCGCCCGCATACGCCTCGATCGCGGCGAGGTTGATCGAGCGCGCGCCCAGCGAGCCGCCGAACACCAGCACGCAGGTCTCGCCCGGCTCGATCCCCAGCCGCGCCCGCGCCGCGGCGCGATCCTCATGAGGCGGTGGGATCGGGCGGCCGGTGACGCGATAGCGGCGCCCGCCGCGCCCCTCGATCGCGAATGCGAGGCACACCCTCCGCGCGAACGGGGCGAGCGCGCGGTTGGCGAGGCCGAGGTGACCGTCGGCCTCGGTCAGCACCAGCGGGATGCGCCGCGTCAGCGCCGCCAGCCCCACCGGAGCGGAGACGTAGCCGCCTCCTCCCATCACCGCGTCGGGTCGCAGCTGTCCGAGCAGCGCACGGGCACGCACAAACGCCCTCACCGCGAGCACCAGCGCCCGCGCCGCCCGTAGCGGGTTGCGGCGATCCAGACCGGCGACGGCAATCGTATGCAGCGGGTAGCCCGCCGCCGGCACCAGCTGGGCCTCGGCGCGCTCGCCGCCGATGAACGTGACCTCCGCGCCGCGTGCCCGCAGGGCGTCAGCCACCGCGAGCCCGGGCACCACGTGCCCGGCGGTTCCCCCCGCGGCGATCACGATCCTCCTCAGCGCTGTGCTCACCAGCCAATCCTGCCGGTTTGCTCCTCCGCGCGTCGCCTACCTGGCGCACATGGGCGCTGGTGCCGGAGGCGACGTTGAGCAACAGGCCCATCGCGGCGAGCGTCACGATCAGGCTGCTCGACCCGTAGGAGACGAACGGCAGCGGCACGCCGGTGAGTGGCGCGAGGCCGAGCACCGCGAACACGTTGAGCACCGCTTGGGAGAGGATCAGCGAGGTCATGCCAACCGCGATCAGCGCGCTATAGAGGCTGCGCGCCCGCTTCGCCGCACGCAGGCCGGCGTAGCCGATCAGGCCGTAGAGGAACAGCAGCGCATACACCCCGATCACGCCCAGCTCTTCGGCGATCACCGCGAAGATGAAGTCGGTTTGCGCCTCCGGCAGGTAGAAGGCCTTCTGGATCGACTGACCCGGCCCGACCCCGAAGAGGCCGCCCGAGCCAACCGCGATCTGGCCCTGCACCGCCTGGAAGCCGCTACCGGACGCGTGCGCCCACGGATCGATGAACGAGGTGAGCCGCTCCCGCGCGTACGGACGGGCGAGCGCGTACACCGCAACCACCGCCAGCGCGCAGCCGGCGATGATCGCCAGGTTGCGCAGCGGGATCCCCGCGGCGACCAGCAACGCGCAGGTCGTGAAGGCGATCACCATCGCGGTTCCCAGATCCGGCTGCGTGACGACCAGCAGGCAGGCCCCGCCGACGACGAACAGCAGCGGTTTCATCAGGTCGCGCAGGTCGTTCACGCGTCCCGGGCGCTTGGCCAGCAGCGTCGCCGCGTACAGCACGAGCGCCAGCTTCATCAGCTCCGAGGGCTGGAATTGGAGCTGGCTGGGCCCGATCCAGCGGCGCGCGCCGTTGACGCTGACGCCGAGGTGCGGCACATGCGTG
>CAYNGQ010000240.1:0-11666 GCA_964396735.1 uncultured Solirubrobacteraceae bacterium
CAGCCTCGCGCTCGGTCGCTGGCTGCGCGCGCACGATCACTCGACCGATGGGCTGGTGCTGAAGGCGATGGTGCCCGTCTCGGTGCGCGCCGACGTCGAGCGCGGCGCGCTCGGCAACCGTGTGGCCGCGATGTGGGCGCCGCTGCCGGTCGGCATCGAGGACCCCACGGCGTGTTACGAGCAGATCCGCGTGGCGATGGACGATCTCAAGCACTCCGGCCAGGCGGTCGGCGCCCAGGTGCTCACCAACCTCGCCGGCTTCGCCCCGCCGACGATCCTCAGCCAGGCCGCGCGCCTGCAGGCCCGTCAGCGCTACTTCAACCTGGTCGTCACCAACGTCCCGGGTCCTCAGTTCCCGCTCTATCTGCTCGGGCGCCGTCTGCGCTCGCTCTACCCGGTGGTGCCGCTCGCGCGCCGCCAGGCGCTCGGGATCGCGGTGATGAGCTACAACGGCCACCTCGGCTTCGGCCTGCTCGGCGACTACGACGCGCTCCCCGACCTCGACCTGATCGCACAGGAGCTCGAGCGCGCGATCCGCCGGCTGGCGCGCGCCGCCAATCCTCCGAAAGCCAGCCGGCGACCCTCCAAGCGGGCTCCCGCAAAGCGGAGCGCCCCACGCGCCGCGCGCAGCGGCAAGGCCACCGCGCCGGCATCGGCGGACGGTGGCGCTGCCAACGGCCACGCGGGCAAGAGCGGTGGCCGCGCCCGCCCCGCCGGTCGGGCCGCCGCCAAGCAATAGTGCGCCTGGCGCTCTGCCAGATGAACGCCACTGTCGGCGACATCGCCGGCAATGCGCAGCGCATCCGCGCGGGCATCGCCGCCGCGCGGGCGCAGGGCGCGCAGCTCGTGTTGTTCCCAGAGCTAGCGCTCACCGGCTACCCACCCGAGGATCTGCTGCTGCGCGAGCACTTCCTGCAGGACGCCGCCGCCGCGCTCGAGGAGCTGGCGAGCGGTGTAGAGGGGATCGTGGCCGTGGTGGGGTACCCGGAGTGGACCCGGGATGCGGTTGGCACAGGAGACGCGGGGCGGGCCCAGGGCAGAGCGCAGGCCGAGGCGGCGACGGTCGAGCAGGAGAACGAGGAGTTCGTGGGTACGCCACAGACGCCACGCGTGCACAACGCCGCGGCGGTGCTCGCCGACGGCAGCGTGCGCTCGGTCTACCGCAAGGTGCATCTCCCCAACTACGGCGTCTTCGACGAGCAGCGCTACTTCGCGGCCGGACGAATGGGCGCGGTGATCGAGGTCGGTGGGCAGTCGGTCGGGTTGACGGTGTGCGAGGACCTATGGTGGCCGGGCACTCCGGCGGCGGAAGAGGCCGCGACGGGAGCGCGGCTGATCGTCAATATCTCCGCCTCCCCCTACCACGCCGGCAAGGGGCTGGAGCGTGAGCATCTGTTTGCGCAGCGCGCCCGCGAGTGTCGCGCCCACATCGCCTTCTGCGGGCTGGTTGGCGGCCAGGACGAGCTCGTCTTCGATGGACACTCCTTCGTGCTCGACCCCATCGGCGCGACGATCGCACGCGCGGCGCAGTTCGAGGAGGATCTGCTGGTGTGCGAGCTCGACCTCGACCATGCCTCCCCGCCAGAGCAGGAGGAGGCGGCCGAGACGCCTGAGAGGGACCACGTAGCCGCGGTCGATCACCCCCCGCGGCGGCTGACAACGCTGCTCGCGCCCCCGGAGGCCGAGATCTACGCGGCGCTGTGTCTCGGCTTGCGCGACTACGTGCAGAAGAATGGCTTCTCCCGCGTGGTGCTCGGCCTCTCCGGCGGGATCGACTCCGCGCTGGTCGGCTGTCTCGCCGTGGACGCGCTCGGCGCCGAGCGGGTGAGCGTGGCGATCATGCCCTCCCCCTACTCCTCCGCGGCGACCCAGGACGACGCTCGCGCGCTCGCGGCCGCGCTCGGTGTGCGTGTCCATGAGCTGCCGATCGCCGCGCCGATGGATGCCTACGCGTTGACGTTGCGCACAGAGTTCGCCGGCCGTGAGGCCGACCTCGCCGAGGAGAACCTGCAGGCCCGGATCCGCGGCAACCTGCTGATGGCGCTCTCCAACAAGTTTGGCTGGTTGGTGCTCACCACCGGCAACAAGTCGGAGATGTCGGTCGGCTACACCACCCTCTACGGCGACCTTGCGGGCGGCTTCGCGGTGATCAAGGATGTGCCCAAGACGCTCGTCTACCGGCTGTGCGAGTGGCGCAACTCCGCGGCCGGCTCACAGCCTGGGGCGACAATCGGCGAGCACGGCGGGTATGTCGCGGCGCCGATCCCCGCATCGATCATCGCCCGCGCGCCCTCCGCGGAGCTGCGCGAGAACCAGCGCGACGAGGACTCACTGCCCCCGTATGAGCTGCTCGACCGGATCCTGCACGGCTACATCGAGCTCGACCGTGGCCGTGAGCAACTGATCGCCGAAGGGCTGCCCGCCGAGGAGGTGGACCACACGATCCGCCTCGTCGATCTCGCCGAGTACAAGCGCCGTCAGGCGCCCCCCGGCATCAAGATCACCACCCGCGCCTTCGGCCGCGACCGGCGTATGCCGATCACCAACAGGTATCGGGGGTAGGACGGGTCGCTGAGTCGGCGCTGTCTGCCGACCGGCAGGCGGCGTGCCGCTACGCTGCGCCCCGTGCGATCCCGACTCCCCGCGCGAGCCCGCCCCGCCGCCGCGCTTGTGCTGCTCGTGCTCGGCGCCTTTGGGCTGAGCGCCTGCGCCAACACCATCCAGGACCAGCCAACCCCATCAAGCGCGCTGGAGTCGTTGGTGATACAGGAAGACTTTCCGGTGTACTGGCTCGGGGGCACCTTCCAGGGACTGCCGATCACCAACGTGGGAAGCGACCCCAGCGGGGCCTACGAAATTCAGTACGGCAACTGCCTCGTCGGCGGCGAGAGCGTGTGCGTGACGCCGCTGCAGATCGTCACCTCGCCCGACAACAGCTTCCTGCCCGGCGGCGGCGCTGCGCAGAGCGCGGTGCTGATCAGGGGCGTACGCGGTCGCTCGGCCCTTGGCGGCAGGGCGCTGTCGCTGGCGACCGGCGGCGTGGTGGTGGATCTCTACGCCAACAGGCCGGCGCTCGCTCGCGCCGCGGCCGAGGCGATGGTGTCGATCAACGCGCCGGCGGGTGGCGGGACTCCGCTCTCTCGGTCGGATCTACCCGGCGCGCCGCTCGCGCCGCCACTGCCCGACACCGGCTACGGCGAACGGCCGCTGCCCTCTCAACAGCCGGCGATCGCGCCGGCCGGGGTCGGTCCCTCGGGCGAGCTGCTCACGAAATAGACGGCGGCGTCTGCGCCAGCGGGCGCACGGCGATCGTCATGCGCGTCACCGCGCACAGGTTGCCGGTGTCGTCGCTGAAATGCACATCCCACACCCATGTGGTGCGGCCCCTGTGCAGACGCGTGGCGCGCGCGTGCACCGCGCCCGCGGTGATCGGCCGCAGGAAGCTCGTGCTGTTGGCGAGGCCCATCGCCACCGAGCCCTCCGGCAGCACCGACATCCCGGTCGCCAGCGAGGCCATCGACTCCGCGATCGAGGCGTACACGCCGCCGTGCACCAGACCGGCCGGCTGCTTGAGCTCATCGCGGACCGGCACCCGGGCGTGCACCTCCTCAGCGGACACCTCCAGCAGCTGCAGGCCATACAGGCGGTCGAACCCCTGCAGCACCTCGTTGATCTCCGTGGCGCCGGGGATGCCCATTGCGGCGCCACGATAGCCTACGAATCACCCATGAGTCGCGTCGAGGATCTACCACCCGACCTGCGGGCAGTGCTTTCACTGCTCGTGAGCAGGCACCAGCGCTACGGCGAGATCGCCACGATGCTGAGCATCGAGGAGCGCGCCGTGCACGACCGCGCGCACGCCGCGCTCGCGCTGCTCGCACCGCGCCAGGCGCGCGAGCTGAGCGCCGCGCAGCGCGAGCAGGTGGGCGAGTACCTGCTCGGCCAGGCCCCGCCGGCTGGGCAGTCGGCAGCGGTCGCGTATCTGGAGAGCTCCGCCGACGCTCGCTCGTGGGCGCAGGCGCTCGCGGGAGAGCTCGCCCCGCTGTCGAGCGGTGGGCTGCCCGCGATCCCCGCGGGAGGATCCACACCGGGAGGGCCAACCGGGAATGGGGCGGCTCCAGATGCTGACGTTTTGCCCTCGGCAGGCGCCGGCATGCCTGCGCCTGCCGAGGTTGCGCCGGCGGCGGCCGACGCGAAGCAGGCCCCCAGCTCGCGGCGCGGCGGCGCGCTCCTGCTCGGCGGACTGGCCGTCGTCGTGGTCGTCGCCGTGGCGCTGATCGTGAGCCTCGGTGGGAGCTCCTCCCCGAGCTCCGCCACCAGCTCCTCGACGCCGAGCGAAGCGGGTGGATCGACTTCCGCCACCACCACTCCGAGCACGACCTCTGGCACAGCCACGACTTCAGGCAAATCCGGCTCCGGCAAAGCCGGCGAACCACATCTCACCGCGACGCTTCCGCTCACGCCGCCCAACACCACCAGCAAGGCGCTGGGGCTGGTCGAGGTGATCGCCGAGGGCAACGAACACGCCTTCATTCTCGCCGCCGAACACCTGCCGCCGACCAACGGCTTCCACTACGCGGCGTGGCTATACAACACACCCACCGACGCCCACTTCCTCGGCGGCGGCACCACGGTGAGCTCCAAGGGCACCCTCAAAGCGGCCCAAGCACTGCCCACCAACGCGGCCCACTACGCCACGATCATCCTCACCGAAGAGCACGAAGAACGGCCCAAGCAGCCAGGGCCGATCGTGTTGAGCGGGGCATTCAAGCTCGGGTAGGCCCCGCGCGCGTTACGCGGGCATGGAGGCCCGCGTGCAAGAAGCGCATGGGAGAGAGCTCAGCCGCGCGGACGATCCCTAAATTCCACTCACGGCAATAGCTTCCCCGGGTTCATGATCCCCGCCGGGTCCAGCTGGCGCTTGAGCGCGCGCAGCGCCTCGACGCCCTGCGCGCCCAGCTCGCGCTCCATCCACGGGAGGTGGTCGCGCCCGACGCCGTGGTGGTGGGTGATCGTGCCGCCGTGGCGCGCGATCGCGTCGCCCGCCGCGCGCTTCACCGCCAGCCACTGCTCGATCTCCGCGCCCTCGCGCTGCCTCGCCAGCAGCGTGAAGTACAGCGAGGCGCCCGTCTCGTAGAGGTGCGAGACGTGGCACATCGCCACGCCCTCGGTTCCCTGGGCGCGTAGCGCTCGCTCGATCGCGGCGCGCGTCTCGCGGTGCAGCCGTCGCACGTTCGACCACCTCGTCGCGGTCTCCAGCGTCTCGACCATCACGCCGTGCGTGAGCAGCTCGTCGCGCAGGTAAGGCGCGGCGAAGCGCTGCCTGCGCCAGGCCTCCCCCGGTGAGCGCCCGACCGGCAGGCCGCCGTGGCTGCGCACCAGTTCGTGCGCCCGTGCTTTGCCGCGCTCCACCTCCTCGTGCGTGCCCTCGAAGCCGAGGATCGCCAGACACCCTTCGCTGTAGCCGCGCGCGCGCAGGTAGACCCGGCCGGCGCGGCTCTTCGCACGGGCCTGCAACGCGCCGCGGATGCTTTCCATCCCCTCCGCTCGCCCCGCCCCCGCGGCCGCCTGCGCCTGGGCGAGCGACATGCGCGTCTCCGCCTCGTCGGACAGCCGTGTCACCGCCGGCGCCGCGTGCTCCTGCGCGAGCGCCCGCAGCGCGCTCACCCCCGACGGGAAGTCCGCGAAGAACGCGCCCTCGTAGCAGCGGGCCCGCGGCGCCGGGCGCACGCGCAGAGCGAGCTCGCCGATCACCCCCAGCGTGCCCTCCGAGCCGACCAGCAGCTTGCGCAGATCCGGCCCCGCCGCGCTCGCCGGCCGCGCCGGCAGCTCGATCTCACCCGCGGGCGCGGTGAGGCGCACCCCCACCACCAGCTCCTCGAAGCGCCCATACCCGGTGGACGCCTGCCCGGCGCCGCCGCTCGCCGCACAGCCCCCCAACGAGACGTACTCGAAGGACTGCGGGAAGTGCCCGAGCGTCAGGCCCCTCGCCGCCAGGCGCCGCTCGAGCGCGGGCGCGCGCATTCCCGCCTGGGCGGTCGCCAACCGCGACTCGGCGTCGATCTCGATGAGCTCGTCAAGGTCGCCCGTGTCCAGCGCCACCACGGCCGCGTGCTCGCCTCGCAGCGGCGCCACACCGCCCACCACGCTCGTGCCCCCACCGAACGGCACCACCGCGATCGAGCGCTTCGCGCACAACGCCATCAGCGCCCCCAGCTGCTCGGCGCTGCTCGGGTGCAGCACGGCGTCAGGCGCCTCCGGGAGCTCGCCCGCGCGCAGGCGCACGAGGTCGGGGTAGCCCCGGCCGGCGGCGTGGCCGACGCGCTCGGCGTGATCGTCGCGCACGGCGTCGCCGCCGAGCAGTGTCTGCAGCTCCGCGCGGGCGCCCTCAGGGAGCCGGGCGGGGGGCAGCCGCACGCGCGCGAGCGCCACCGGTGGGCGGGGGTTGGGCGAGGTTCCCACCGTCTCGCGCAGCAGCCGCAGCATCGCCGGTCCCACCGCCGGCGCACGCGCGGGATCCCCCCAGCCCCACCACCGCATCGTTGGGGTGTCAGCCAACGACCCACCACTTCATCACGGGCACCCCACCGCCACTGCCATCTGGACCGCTGCCGTCGAGGCACGAGCCGCGGCGCCGCGGCCCACAGCGGGATGAGAGCGTCTCAGCCAAAGATCCGCTCCAAGCCGTCGAGCGCCTCGTCGAGCACGTTGCCGGCCGCGCGGCGCACGCGGCTGGCGCCGATGTTGGTGAACAGCCCGCGCAGCTTCTGACGCAGCTCGATCGTCACCTTCGTGCCGGCACCGGCGGGCTCCAGGCGCAGCTCGGTGCGGGCGGCGGACAGCACGCGCGCGAACGGCGTGTCCTGCACCTGCTGCTCCCAGTGCAACGTCAGCGCCTGCTCGTCCGCCTCCACGTGGAAGTCCGCGCGCACCAGTCTGCCGTTGCGGCTGGCGAACACCTTCGTGAAGGCGTCCCGCTCGACGCCCTCCACGCGCGTCACCCGCGGCCACCACCGCGGCAGGTGGTTGGGGTCGGCGATCAGCTCCCACACCTCGCCGGCGGGCGCGGCCACCGTGCGGGTGCGCGCGGTGGTGGGCACCGCTAGTGGTTCGTCCTAGGAGCGGCCATTAGTTGGCGATCTTGCGCAGGTCGCGCACCAGCAGCAGATGACGCAGGTGCGAGGTGACCGCGGCGAGGTTCTCGAGCGCCTCCAGCGCCTCCTTGCGCCGCTGGGGGTTGCGCGAGCGCAGAGCGGGGGCGAGGATCTGCTGCAACAGGCCGGCCTCGCGGTCGGCGGAGGTGCGGAACACGCGCAGGTTGCGCCCCCCCACGCCGTAGCGCGCCAGTTCGGACACCGCGCCGATGATCTCGCGCTCGGTTTCGTCGTAGTAGCGCTGGCCGCCGCGCTGCTCGCCTTTGACGACCCCATACTCCTCCAGCTCGCGCACCAGCTTCGCGTCGGCCTGAGTCTCATCCAGCACTTCCTCGAGCGTATACAGCGCGCCGCTCTCCTCGCGCACGCTCACGCTCGCGCGCCGCCTGCGCGCCAAGAATGGATGCCCGTCCGCCCCCTGCCCGCCGGCTCGTGCCGCGGGGACGGGGTTGGTGGGGTCGCCATCGAAGCCGGGCGCCGGCGTCTCGTCGCTGCGCCCGGCGGCCAGCTCCTGGCGGATCACCCGCAGCGGCAGGAACTCGTCGCGCTGCATCCGCAGGATCGTGCGCAGCCGTGCCACGTCGCCCTGGCTGTAGAGGCGGTAGCCGCCGGGTGTGCGCCGCGGGTTGAGCAGCTTCTGGTCCTCCAGATAGCGGATCTTGGAGATCGAGATGTCGGGGAACTCCTGCGCCAGCGCCTTGCACACCGCGCCGATCGTGTACGGCTTGGAAGGGAGGGTGGTTGCCGGGGTGGCCATCAGCGTGCGTGGTAGCTCAGCTTGTACTTGCCGATCTGCAGCTCATCGCCCTCTTCGAGGCGGTGCGACTCGATCCGCTCACGGTTTACGTAGGTGCCGTTCAGCGAGCCGCAGTCGTCGAGGTGCCAATCGTCGCCGCGCCTGATCAGCAGCGCGTGGTCGCGCGAGACCGTGATGTCGTCGAGGAACACCGCGCTGTCGGGGCGGCGACCGATGCTCATCCGCTCGCCCTCGATCGGGAAGCTCTCGCCCACGCGGCCCCCGCCGGCTCTTACCACCAGCGCCGGCCCGCGCGCGGTGACCTCGTCGAGCTCGACCGGCACCAGCTCGCCGCTCTCGTCGATGCGGTAGGTGGCGGTGACCGAATCGCCTGCCGCTGCGCCGCCCGAAACTCCCTCGCCCCCCTCGGCACGCAGCGACGCGCCGCAGCGCTGGCAGAAGTTGGCGCTCTCGCCGTTGGCGGAGCCGCACTCGGGACAGATCGTCGCCATCCCGCTGTTACCTCAGGCGTCGCCCTGCGGCTCGCCTTGACGAGCGATCGATCGGCCGGCGAGGATCTCGCTCAGCTGCTGCACGTCCGCTCCGGTGATCAACTGCTCGCCGTTGTCGTGCTTGTGCTGCAGGCGGTTGACCAACTCAGCGCGCAGGATGTCGATCTTGCCGTGCAGGATGCGCCGCCGGTAGGAGATGTCGGTCTCCTCATCGGTCAGCTCGCGGATCAGGCTCTTCAGCTCGGCGTCCGTGAGGGCACCTAGGTCGGGAAACGTGTCCATGGCTGGTTCTGTGCTCCTCTCGCGGCTGGTCGACAGTTCTTCGGCCACTATACCGAAGCGTCAAGTTGAGGTTGAGGTCTTGCATTGGAACGTCTTTCAAAATAGACGGTGCGTCCGGGACGTTCCTGGACCAAGCTGGGCGACGCGGGCTGGCGCAGCCCGTGCTGGTAGCACGGGCAAGACGGACCGTGGCGATCCAGCGCAGCGTCCAGGGACGTATCCGGGCGTGCCGGTCTTTTTGAAAGACGTTCTTAGAGCTGCCTCGCACCGTCCCGCACGTACAGCGCCGTGGCGGCGAGCGACAGGGCGAGGCCGACATACAGCAGAATCGCGCCGAGCCCTTCGAGTCCCGCCATCGCGAAGAAGAAGCCGCCCATCAGCGGCGCCACCGAGAGGCGGCCCGGCCAGTTGATGCGCAGCTCCAGACCGCGCGAGAGCCCGTAGCGGCCAAGCACGAGCATCGCCAGCTC
This sequence comes from uncultured Solirubrobacteraceae bacterium, assembly GCA_964396735.1. Taxonomy (GTDB): domain Bacteria; phylum Actinomycetota; class Thermoleophilia; order Solirubrobacterales; family Solirubrobacteraceae; genus Palsa-744. The sequence continues at coordinate 9,155 of CAYNGQ010000240.1, forward strand.
GCGAGCAACCAGGACCGCCAGCGCCCAGCGGGGCAGCAGCGCGAAATGCCAGCACACAACCACCCCGGAGATCGCCAGCAGGCGGTCGGTAAGAGGGTCCATCAGCGCCCCGAGGCGGCTGTACTGGCCGGTCACGCGCGCGGCGATCCCGTCGGCGTAGTCGCCCCAGCCGATCACGGCGAACAGCGTGGCGGGCAGCGCGCCGGTGCCGTCCGCCGGCGAGAGCGCCACTACCAGGAACACCGGGATCAGCGCCAGCCGCAGGAAGCCAATCGCGTTGGGTACGGTCCACGGCCGCAGCGGCTGCCCGGCGGCGGTCTGGGGCGGCGGCGGGCCGGAACGGTCGAGGCCGACCAGGCGACGGACCGTCAGGGAAGCGTCTGGCACAGCTCATCCACCGCCCGCAGCAGCGCCTCCGGCTCGGCGCCCAAGGGCAGGCCGGGGGCGCTTTGACGGCCGCGGCGCAGCTGCACCTCGATCTCACCCGACTCCAGCGAGCGCCGTCCGACGGTGAGCCGCAGCGGGCAGCCGAGCAGCTCGGCGTCGGCGAACTTCTCCCCCGCACTCAGGTCGCGGTCGTCGTAGAGCACCTCCACCCCACCGCCGCGCAGCGTCTCGTACACCCCGTCGGCAGCATCGCGCTCGGGCGTGCCGGGCTTGCCGAGGGCCACGAGGTGCACGGCGAACGGCGCGAGCGCGCGGGGCCAGGAGATGCCGTGCTCGTCGGCGTACTGCTCGACCGCGGCGGCGACGATCCGCGCCGGGCCGATCCCGTAGCAGCCCATCCAGATCGCGTGCTCCGCGCCGTGCTCGTCGAGGTAGCGTGCTCCGAGCGGCTCGGAGTAGCGTGTGCCGAGCTTGAAGATGTTGGCGATCTCGATCGCGGGTTCGATCGTGAGCGGCTGGTCGCCAAGCGCGTAGGTTGGTGAATCGGCGCTCGCCTGGGCAGGAGCATCCGACGGGTCACTGGCGGACGGGTGGGCCGCGAGCTCGCGAATGTCGGGGTGGCGCAGCGCGACCTCGAGGTTGGCGGCGTAGCCATCCGCCAGCGCCACGCGGTCCTCCCCCGCGGCACACGGCGCCATGTACTCGTGCGCGCCGCTGCCGCCCATCATCCCGACGTCGCCCTCCACGCGGTAGAAGCGCAGGCCGGTGCGCTCCATGATGCGGTCGTAGGCGCCCACCTGGCGGTCGTAGCTGACGTCCAGCCCGGCGGCGTCGCGGTCGAAGGTGTAGGCGTCCTTCATCACGAACTCGCGTGTGCGCAGCACCCCCGCGCGGGGCCGGGGCTCGTCGCGCTCCTTCACCTGGAAGTGGTAGACGGCGAGCGGCAGGTCGCGGTAGGAACGCACCGTATGGGCGATGTGGAAGGTGACGGCCTCCTCGTGGGTCATCGCGAGCACCAGCTCCGAGCCCTTGCGGTCGGTGAGCTTGAATAGCTCCTCGATCTCGATGCGCCCGGTTTGACGCCACGGCTCGGCCGGCTGCAGCACCGGCATCAGCATCTCCTGCGTGCCGATCGCGTCCATCTCCTCGCGGATGATCTGAACGACGCGCTGGTGCACCCGCCACCCGGCCGGCAGCCACGTCCACATGCCGGCGCCCATCTGGCGCACCAGGCCGGCGCGCACCATCAGCTTGTGCGAGATCGCCTCGGCGTCGGCCGGGGCCTCCTTCTCGGTGGGCAGCAGGTACTCGGAGAGGCGAGTCATGAGTGGCACATCACGAGGGGCATCGCGGCCACATCCTACGGGCCACGCCGATTTCACGATTCGCGCCGGCGGCAATCGGGCAGCCTCTGATAGAACAGCGGGCGACCGGCAATCTTCAATCGAGCCAACTACGAGCACCAGACAGGAGTCTCCCCGATGGCCTACACAGTTCCACCGCTCCCTTACGCGTACGACGCGCTGGAGCCGCATATCGACAAGCTGACGATGGAAATCCATCACGACAAGCACCACCAGGCGTACGTGGACAAGGCCAACGCCGCGCTCGAGGGCACCGAGTGGGCCGATAAGCCGGTTGAGGAGGTTCTCAAGAATCTCGACAGCCTCGGCGACAAGAAGGGCCCGGTCAAAAACAACGGCGGCGGCCACTACAACCACACGCTCTTCTGGGAGAGCATGAGCGCCGATGGCGGTGGCACGCCCGAGGGGGCGCTGGCCCAGGCGATCGACTCGGCCTTCGGCTCGTTCGCGGACTTCCAGGCGAAGCTCAAGGAAACAGGTATCAACCAGTTCGGCTCGGGCTGGTCGTGGCTGGTGCACGACGGCTCGGGACTCGCGGTCGTGGGCTCGGCCAACCAGGACAACCCGATCTCAGACGGCAAGACCCCGCTGCTCGGCGTGGACGTTTGGGAGCACGCCTACTACCTCAAGTACCAGAACCGCCGCCCCGACTACCTCGATGCGTGGTGGAACACGGTGGACTGGGCGACTGTGGCAGAGCGCTTCGCGGCGGTGGGCTGAGCTGGGATTGGGATGGGATTTGGGATAGGCTCCGCGGGCCG
>CAYNGQ010000241.1:0-1866 GCA_964396735.1 uncultured Solirubrobacteraceae bacterium
CGGATGCGAATTGAGCGCCTCGACGCCGAAGGCCGGCCCGCCGCGCTCGCCAGGCGCCTGCGCTGGTTGGCGCCGCCCGGCGGCGATGCGGAAGAGCTGGTGGCGGAGATGATCGCGGTGGTGCACCACGAGGGCGACGAGGCCGTGCTGCAGTACACGCGCGAGTTCGACACCGACGGCGCCGATCCGCCGCCGCTGCTGGTCGAGCAGGCCGAGCTCGACGAGGCGATCAGGGGACTGCCCCTGGACGTGGTCGCGGGGTTGCAGGTGGCGATCGCCAATGTCGCCCAGGTCTCACAGGCGAGCGTGGGGGAGGACGTGGCGACGCAGCTGCCCCAGGGCCAGCGCGTCACCGTGCGCGAGTTGCCGGTGCGCGCGGCCGCCGTGTATGTGCCGGGGGGTCGCGCCCCCTACCCGAGCACCGCCGTGATGGGGGTTGTCACCGCCCGGGCCGCCGGGGTGCTGGACGTGGTCGTGTGCTCGCCTCCGGGGCGCGACGGGCAGATCGACCCCCTGATCCTCGGCACCTGCCGCCTGCTCGGCGTGGAGCGCGTGTATCGCATGGGCGGGGCGCAGGCGATCGCGGCGCTCGCCCACGGCACCGAGACGGTGGCGCGCGTCGACGTGGTGGTGGGCCCCGGCAACGTCTACGTGCAGGAGGCCAAGCGCCAGCTCTCGCACATCGTCGGGATCGACTCCTACGCCGGCCCCAGCGACCTGCTGGTCGTGCTCGGCGAGGATGCCGACACCCACCTGGTTGCGCTCGACCTGCTCGCCCAGGCCGAGCACGGCAGGGGCAGCTTCGTCGCCGCGATCTCCTCCGCGTCGAGCGCGCTCGACGCGCTCGCGGGCGAGCTGGAGCGGTTGGCGGCGCAGCTACCCGAGCTGGAGCCGGAGGCGTGCGTGCTGGTGAAGAGCGCCGACGCGAGCGAGGCGATGGCGATCGCCAACGACTTCGCTCCCGAGCACCTGCAACTGATCGGCGCCCAGCCCGAGGCGCTCTCGCCCCTGGTCAGCACCGCCGGCTGTCTGTTCGTGGGCGCGGCGGCCGCCACCGCGTTCGGGGACTACGTGGCGGGGTCCAACCACATCCTGCCCACGGCGGGCGCCGCGCGCTTCGCCTCGGGGCTCTCGCCACGGCACTTCCGCCGGCGGATGGCGGAGGTGCACCTCGGCGAGGTGGGGGGCGAGACGGCGCGCAAACTGGCAGCCGCGGGCGCCCCGATCGCGCGCGCGGAGGGCTTCGAGTGGCACGCTCGCTCAATGGAGGCGCGTGCGGCGGGGCGGGACGCCGAGTCCCCGGCCGCCACAATGGCACCGGAGCCCCCGGTCGGGGAGCATTGATCCGATGAGCGTCCCCAACAGCAATACGGCAACGCGCACCGCCGCGATCGAGCGCCGCACGGGTGAGACCGACGTCACGCTGACGCTCAACCTCGACGGCGCCGGTAACGGCGCGCGCGCCACCGGGGTGGGCTTCCTCGACCACATGCTCGACCTGCTCGCCCGTCACGGGCGGCTTGACCTCGACGTGCGGGTGAGCGGCGACCTGCAGACGGGCGCCCACCACACCGCCGAGGACACCGCGATCGTGCTCGGCCAGGCGCTCGACGAGGCGCTCGGCGACCGCGCCGGGATCGTCCGCTACGGCGAGGCGCTGGTGCCGATGGACGAGGCCCGCGCCAGCTGCGCGATCGACATCTCCGGGCGCCCCTACACGCTGTTCGAGGCCGACCTGCCGCCGGGGGCCACCGGCGGCTTCGAGCACGAGCTCACCGAGGAGTTCTTCCGCGCGCTCGCCAACGCCGCGAAGCTGACGCTGCACCTGGAAGTGCAGGCCGGCACGAACGCGCACCACATGATCGA
>CAYNGQ010000242.1:0-5575 GCA_964396735.1 uncultured Solirubrobacteraceae bacterium
CGAACATAGGGAACCTACAAAAACGGTCCCCGTGGAACCCAGGGCGGCTCAAAGATACCCGAGAGCGAACTATCGCGGTGGGCCCGTCCGGCCAACCTTGGCGCCGATCGCGGCGGACACCGGCCCTCTCCGAGCGGCTACGCGACACGAGGACACGACCAAGCTCGCCCTGTTCGACGCCTTCGACCAGCGCATCGTCTACGGCAAGGCGAGCGATCGGCTCTTGATCAACGCCACGCCGACCAAGCCGTCGCCACTTGTCTAGAGCTGCTATGCGGAACGTCACTCCGGGGGTGGGATTCGAACCCACAACCTCGACGTTAACAGCGTCTTGCGCTACCGATTGCGCCACCCCGGATCGAGCTACTTCGGAGAGTCAACTGGGACCGTCCGTCAGTCTACATCAGCTCGACCACGCCAGCCTCGACCTCGGCGTGGCAGTTCGAGCATAGGAGCACGCACTTGGCTGCCTCTGCTCGAAGCCTCTCGATGCTGCGGGCTCCTCGACGCGACAGGCTGAACTCCTTGGCAGCAGGATCCCGATGGTGAAACTCGAGCGCCGCGACGCACCGGTGGTAGCCGCAAAGCTGGCAACGTCCACCCGCTTCCTCGACGAGGATTCGCTTGACTCGCTGGCGCCTTCTCACTACGCGCTCGGCGCGACATTGGAGGCATCTGTAGGAGCCGCGTGAATCCCGAACGTGACGTGTTGCGCCATGTCGTACGCATTGCAACATCGCCTCGGAAAGGCCGGCTTCGCGCGCCTCGCGAGCCCCGGGCTTGACCGGACCGCCAGGCTTCGCGGTTGTTTTCAAGCCATACCTTTTGAGCCAGTGCCTCACGGTGGCCGTGCTCCGCCCAACTGACTCCGCGATTTGATTCAGCGACTCTCCAGACACGACCAGCGACTCCAAGTCCTCGCGGCGGAGTCCTCCTTTGGCTGCGTACTTCTCATGGCCGGCAGCCCGGAGCCCATAGCTCTTCAGCCAGTAGCCCACGGTCGAGTGGTCCTTGCCCATGCGTCTGCCTATATCTGCAAGCGACAGCCCTTCGCCCAAAAAAAGTCTCCAGCATCGCCCGATCCATGCACCCCATTGTCCGCGATGGATCGGACGGTAAAACGAACAGAAGTTCGCTTTTGGTGCCCCTACCCCCCGGTCTCCGCCAGCGCCCGCTCGTAAGCCTGCTCGAACGCGCGTTTGACCTCGATGCGCCGGCGCGCGAGGTCGCTTACCTCGCCGCTGCCCTGCGCGCGCGCGGCGAGGATGCGGCGGTCGATACGGGCGAGGTCGAGCTGCATCCGCTGAACGTCGAGCATCGCCGGCGCCGCGGCACTCGGCAGGCGACCGGCGGCGACCACCAGCTCCGCCAGCACGCCCGTCAGATTCGGGTCCTCCTGCTCGATGCCCCCCATCGGTTCGGAGAGCCGCCCCGCGCGCAGGTGCGCAGCCGCGCGGCGCAGGCGCTCGCTGGTGAAATGCTCCACAGGGTCGAGCTCCGCCAGCGCCGGCTCGCCCTCGGCCGGAGCGGCGATGCACAGCGCCAGGAACGTTCGCTCGGTCTCGGCCCTGCGTGACAGCTCCCCCACCGCGAACCGATCCGCCGTCCGCTCACCCCCCCCCGGCCCGGCGAAGGCCCCACTCCCATCGTCTCCGCCGCGGGACTGGCGCACGTTGGGTCTACCCGGCGGGCGCGCCTCGAATCTCGCAGCCGCCGTTCGGGCCGACTCGGACCTCGCGTCCCCACCCCGGGCCGACTCGCCACCCCCTCCGGGAGACCGAGCCTCGCCGCGCTGCGCCGGCGCCGACAGCAGCGTCTCGGCGAGGCTCTCCGGCAGCTCCAAACGCCCGGCGACCAGCCGGGTCAGCTCCATCCGCATCGCGCTGGGCGCCAGCGTGGCGAACACCGGGCGCAGCTCGTCCACCATGCGGTCGCGGCCCTCGGGGCTGGAGTGGTCGCCGGCCGTCAGCACGCGTTCAACGCGGAAGCGCACGAACGGCACTGACTGCGCCACCGCCGAGGCGATCCCCTCCGGCCCCTCGCGCTGCACGAGCTCCGCGGGATCCATCCCACCGGGGAGGCTCACCACGCGCAGCTCCAAACGCCGGCGCGCCGCCAGCTGCGAGGCGCGCAGCATCGCCTCCTGGCCGGCGGTGTCGGCGTCGAGCGCCAGCAGCACAGTGGTCGCCATCCGTGCCAGCTCCCCCACCTGCTCGGGCGTCAGCGCGGTTCCCATCAGGCCCACCGTGTTGGGCATCCCCGCCTGGTGCATCGCGATCACGTCGGTGTAGCCCTCGCACAGGATCACGCTGCCGGCGCGCGCCGCGTGGGCGCGGGCGAGGTCGGCGCCGTAGAGGTGGCGGCCCTTGTGGTAGATGTCATTGTCGGAGGTGTTCAGGTACTTCGGTTTCTGCTCCTCCCGCAGCGCGCGCGCGCCGAAGCCAAGCACCCTGCCGCGAGTGTCCGCCAGCGGGAACATGATGCGCGCGCGGAAGCGGTCGTACACGCGCCCCCGTTCGCTCGAGGAGCGCTGCGCGAGGCCGGTCGCGTACAGCTCCTGCTCGGAGAAGCCCGCCCGCAGCGAGGCGCTCAGCACCCGATCCCACGCGCTCGGGGCATAGCCTACGCGGAACGCCCGCAGCGCCTCCTCGCGCAGGCCCCGGCGCTCGAGATATTCGCGCGCGAGCGCCGCCTCCGGAGACTCCCACAGGCAGCGCTCGTAGTAGCCGCTGGTGCGCGCCAGCAGTTCCAGCAGGCGTTCGCGGCGGCGCCGGCGCTCGGCTTCGCGAGGGTCCTCCGCCTCGCGCTCGAGCTCCACCCCGCAGCGATCGGCGAGCTGCTCCAGCGCCTCTTTGAACTCCACACCCTCGCTGTCCTGCACGAACGTGAACACGTCCCCCTTCGCCCCGCAGCCGAAGCAGTAGTACACCTTGCGTGTCGGGTCGATCCCGAAGGAGGGGGTGCGCTCGTCGTGGAAGGGGCACAGCCCCTCGTAGGCGCTGGGGCCCGCGCGGCGCAGGTCGGTGCGGGTGGACACCAGCTCGACGAAGTCCACCGCGTCGCGCACCCTGTCCTTGGACTCCTGTGTGTAGCGGGCCATCGGGTCTACGCTAGCCGCTCGCGCGCCCCGTCCGCCGCCCGCCTCCGACGCGGGCCGCGGGCCGCCTTGACACACGGGCGGTCATCGCCGCGCGAGCCCCTCCCCCTCCCTCCTTCTCTTTCGCTCACCGCGCAAACGCGCGCGGCACCTGCAGGTTGGTGTAAGCCCTGATGCAGTAGCGGTCGGTCATCCCGGCGAGGTAGTCGGTGACATGCTGCGCCAGGTCCGACTCCCCATCCCCCGCCTCGCTCGCGGCCGCGCCCCGCAACGGCTGCGCCTGCTCCCCACCGCCGGCCGGGCGCCCGGGCAGCAGCTCGGGGTGCTCGACGTAGTGCTCGAACAGCGTCCTCACCACCCCGACGATGCGCTCGCGCTCGGCGCGCACCTCCGGGCCGAGGTAGACACGCTCGAACATGAACTCGCGCAGCTGCCCCATCGCGCGCGCGGCCTCATCGCCCTGGACGATCTCACCGGCGCGCTCGGAGCGCTCGACCATGTCGTGCACCAGCGCGTCGATCCGCGCCGAGCCCGAGCGCCCCAGCGCCGCGATCGGCTCGGCGGGGAGGTCGCGCTCGCGCAGCAGACCGGCGCGCACGGCGTCGTCGATGTCGTGGTTGATGTACGCCACGCGATCCATCACGCGCACGATCCGCCCCTCCAGCGTTGCGGGCTCGGGCGCGCGGCTGGAGTGGCGGGCGATTCCGTCGCGCACCTGCTCGGTGAGGTTGAGCCCCGCGCCGTCGCGCTCGAGGCGCTCCACCACCCGCAGCGAGTGCTCGTAGTGGCGAAAACCCCCGCCGAAGCGCTCGCGCAGACAGGCGTCCAGCACCTCCTCGCCGATGTGCCCGAACGGCGGGTGCCCGAGGTCGTGACCCATCCCGATCGCCTCGACGAGATCCTCGTTGAGGCGCAGCGCGCGTGCCACCGCGCGCGAGATCCCGGTCACCTCGAGCGTGTGCGTGAGCCGCGTACGGTAGTGGTCGCCCATCGGCGCCACAAACACCTGCGTCTTGTGCTTAAGGCGCCGAAACGCCTTGCAGTGAACGATCCGGTCGCGATCGCGCTGGAAGGGCGTGCGCAGCGAGCAGTCGGCCTCTTCATGCGCGCGCCGCGGCGGGTAGGAGCGCGCCGCGAGCGGCGAGAGCGTCAGCTCCTCCAGCTCCTGGCGGCGCGCCGCGAAAGCCGCCGCCACCGTCTGCTCGTGCGATACGGTGCCCATCGCCCGATTGTGGCAGCGTCCACGGCGATCCCAGCCGTGGGCAGGCCGCCTTCAGCGCTCCCGATTCCAGTCGCCGCGCCCGGTGAGGTGGTGGACCCAATGGTGCCACCGCTGCTGCTTGTCGGGATCCTCGCTGTACACGGGCGCCTTGTGCTCCGGCTCGGGAAGACTCCACGCGGCGACCGCTTCGATGCGCAGGTCGACGCCACGTTCGTGGATCGATGCGATCAGACGCGCCTCGGCGAAACGGACGCCGTGGTTGGAGGTCGTGATCAGGAGTCCGTGGAAGACATCCTTCTCGGGGGCAGCCAGTACGCACATGACGGTCCCTACAGGCGTGCCGTCGGACGCCAGCACGGGTACGCCGTCATCGAGCAGTTGGTAGGCGATCGGCAACCCCTCGTCCACGGCCTGCACGATACCGGCAATTGGCGTCGCGACCATTCGCGGGGACTACCAGCTCTGCGCGGAACCACCAGCGCGCGGGGACCACCATCGCGCCGCTCCCGGGCTCGCGCCCGAATGAACAACCGCCGCGGAGGCTCAGCCAGCGTGCCCCCCGGCCGGCATCAGCCGCAGGTGGGCGTGGTGCTCGAGCGTCTCGGAGATCGCGCGCTCGACCTGGCCGAGCGCGCGCTCGGGCGCGTCGGGGGTCTCGGCGAGTGCTCGCCCGAGCGCCTCGACCATGAAGCCGTGGGCGTCCTCCCCGAGCGGAAACGACCCCGCCTCGCACGCACCGCACACCACCCCCCCCGCGGCGCCGGAGAAGCCGACAAGATGCTCACGCTCTCCGCAGTGCGCGCACGCCCCCAGGTGAGGGGCAAGGCCCGCGGCGAGCATCAGCTTCAGGCGGAACTGCAGCGCCGCCGCGCGCGTGGCGGGTGCTGTTCGGCCCTCGAGCGGTGGCCCCGCCGTATCGGGGTCCGCCACAGGCGTCCCTGCCGCGACGCCCTTCGCCCCGGCCCGCGCATCGAGCAGCGCGAGCTGGCGGCAGAGCAGGTTGAACACGCCGGGATGGGGCTCCGAGGTCTCGAACAGCCGTCCCACCGCATCGCAGGCGCGCGCGGCGGCATCGAGCGCGCCGGCGTCCTCGCGCAGGCGGGGGTAGCCGTCCACGGTGTGGGCGCCGGTGACGGTGAGCAGCTCGCCACGTCCCTCGTGCAGCTCCAAGCGCAGGCGGAAGAACGGCTCCAGCCGCCCCCCGAAGCGGCTGCGCGCACGCCGCACCCCCTTGGCGATCACGCTCACCCGCCCGC
>CAYNGQ010000243.1:0-2047 GCA_964396735.1 uncultured Solirubrobacteraceae bacterium
GCTGGCGATCGCCGCGCGCAGGAGCTGGTTTTCGGCTCCGAGGTAGCCCCCGGTGCTGACGGGTTGGCAGGGGGTCGGTGCGGTCGGCTCGCTGGCGAACGACACAAGCAGGCTCGCCGTGGAGGTGAGCTGCATCGAGGCGGCGTCCAACCGATAGCCTCGCTGGCCCAGGTCGATTCGAGCTCGCTCCAGGCGGAGGTGCAGCTGCTCCCCTGGCTGGTGGCGCGCACCACATGCTGCAGGATCCGCAGGCGCTGGGCGGTGTCCGGCCCGCCGAGCGCCACGTCGGCGAGCGCCGAGTCCTCGACCGCCGACACCTCCTGCTCGGCGGCGAGCAGATAGACGAGCTCCTCCACTTCCCCTTCCGGCACGGCGGGCTCCACGTAGAGCGGGTGGTCGGTCGATGCGTTCAGCCAGTCCGGCTGGCTGGAGTAGGTGAGGGGGGCGTCAAGCTCCAGGCGCTCTCCGCCCAGGTACAGCGTGCCCGCGCTCACGGTGAGGTCACCGGGAGTGGAGCCGCTCGGCCCGCCCGTCGCGGGGACCGCCGTCACGACGTAGCCGCCGTCGGGGCTGGCGCAGGGGCCGACCACGTCGAGGGTGGTGAGCCGGTCGCGGGCCGCGGCGATCGCGCCCTGCTCGTTCCAGTCGGCCTCCAGGCTCACCCGGCCCTGCTGGGCGACCACGCCGCGCCACTGCCGGCTCGGATCGAAGCTCACTCGTGCGCGGTCGCTACCCATGGCCGTCTCTCTTTCTGTTGCCCCGCGAGGGGCGGGTCGTGTCGGATGCACCTGAAAGTCTCTGGCAAGGCTTTTGTGGCGGGCGCGGCGCCGCCCACGCGGGCGGGGGTGCCGCGGGTGAGCGCTTCGCGATATGCCTGCCCTGGGGCTCAGGTGACATGGGCGACCAACGGGGTCAGGCCGAGGGGCAGGTATTCGGCGTACTTGATCAGCAGCGCCTGCTCTTTGATCGGGTCGAGGTCGCTCGAGAAGGCGCCCATCTGCGAGCCTCCTTCGGCGCCGGCCGTGATCGAGGCGCCGGCGCCGCCTGCGAGGATCGCGCTGTCGGCGCTCTCCAGGAGCTGGCAGTAGCCGGGACTGCCGAAGGCGTCGCTGGTGAACAGCGCCGCTTCGGCGGGGACCTGCACCGAAAGGTACTGGCGCGCCACCCTGCTCCCGGCGGCGATCGCGCTGAAGCGAACGCAGCCGCTCTGGACGTCGTCGACCGCGGCGAAGCCCGTCAGGATCGAGTCGCTCGCGGAGAGGCGATGCAGCGCGACCGGGCCGAGCACGGTGACCCGCGCCAGTTCCACGGTGGCGTCGGCCACCGCGAGCGCGGAGAGCCCGAGGGCGATCGGGAAGGCGCCGTCCAGCAGCTGACGGTTCAGGAGCGCGAGGTCGGCGGCGTCCAGCGAGGCGGCCTTTGCGTAGAGCGCCAACGTGGCGGGGCCGAGCGCGACGTCGGGGTAGCCACCCGGATCGTAAAGGGGGGTGGCGCGCTCCACGAGCGCGTTCAGGCCGGCGAGGATCGTCGGGTTAAGCGCCGCGGTTCCCCCCGCGGACGGGGCTCCCGTGAGGAGTCCTTCCAGCGCGGCCGCGGTGCCCGCCGGGAGCTCTTCGAGCAGGCTCTTGGAGAGCGGGTCGGCCGCCAGCAGTCCCCTCGCGAGCAGCATCGGGTCGTATACGTCGGTTGTGCCGTAGGCGCTGCCGGAGCTGGTCGGGATCGCCTGCACGATGCTGTCGGAGATCGACAGGGTCTCGATCGTGCCGCCGTTGCGAGTGCGGATCGGCCCGAGCACACAGTGGTCGACGCTGAGGGTCGCGATCGCTCCGGGGCTCCCGGCGGGGTCGCTCGGGTCGGCTTCGACAAACACCCGGGTGGGGCCCAGCGGGGTGCCGTCGACAGCGCTCGCCAGTGGCGAGGAGCCCGGCGGCGTGGCGGCGCTCGCCGCCGCGGCGGTGCCCGGATCCATCGTGCAGGCGGTCAGCCGCACCGAACTGAAGGACCCCCGCAGAACGAGATCGCAGCCGCAGAGGAGCAGCCCGTCCAG
>CAYNGQ010000244.1:0-4361 GCA_964396735.1 uncultured Solirubrobacteraceae bacterium
CCCAACGCGATCGAAGTGGTGCTCGAGCACGCCGGCCAATGGCGGCTCACAGTGCGCGACGACGGCGGCGGCTTCGACGAAGTCCCGGCCAAGCCCCCTACCGTCGGCGGCTTCGGGCTGGTCAGCATGCGCGAGTCGGCACACGCGCTCGGCGGCGCCGTGCACGTCGGCAGCGCCACCGGCGCCGGCACCACGGTGGAGGCGGTGCTCCCGTGAGTCGCACGCCTACCGTCGTGATCGCCGACGACCACCCGCCGATCCGGCTGGGCGTGCGGATGGCGATGATGCAGGGTGGCTTCCGGGTGCTGGCCGAAGCCGGCGACGCCGACGGCGCGGTGGAGGCCGTGCTGCGCGAGCATCCCGACGCCTGCCTGCTCGACGTGCGCATGCCCGGCGGCGGCATCGAGGCGGCGGTGCGCCTGGGGAAGCTCGCGCCCGACACCGCCGTGGTGATGCTCACGGTGTCGACCAGCGCCGAGGACCTGCTCGCCGCGCTGCGCGCCGGCGCGCGGGGCTACCTGCCCAAGGACATGTCACCCGATCGGCTCCCCGCCGCGCTGCGTGGGGTGCTGCGCGGAGAGGCCGCGCTGCCGCGCACGTTCGTCGGGCGAATGCTGCAGGAGCTGCGCATGCTCCCCGACCGCGAGCCCGCCCCGCTGCGCGTGGGCGACGTCGAGCTCACCCCGCGCGAGTCGGAGATCCTGCGCCTGCTGCGCGGTGGGCTCTCGACCCTGGAGATCGGCAAGCGCCTCTCGCTCTCGCCGATCACCGTGCGCCGCCACATCTCCGCCTGCGTCACCAAGCTCGGCGCCGACGACCGCGACGACGCGCTGCGGGCGATCGGCCTCGCCGCCTAGACCAACTCCGCGCGCACCGCGTGGACGGCTGCCTGCACGCGGCTGTGCACGCCCAGCTTCTCGAAGATGTTGGTCACGTACTGCTTCACCGTGTGTGGGCTGATCGACAGCTCCTGGCCGATCGCCACGTTGTCGGCCCCTTTTACGATCAGCCGCAGCACCTCCTGCTCGCGCGGGGTCAGGGCGGGGCGCTCGTCGACCACCTCCGCGACCGCGGCCGCGGCGCCGGCGTCACTGGAACCCTCGCGCCCCGAGGCCCCGCCCGCACCCTTACGCCCCGAGCCTGCTTCGCTGGTGCGGCCCTGCGCTTCGGCCTCCGCGCGGATGCGCGCCACCAGCGCTCCCGCCACCTCGCCCGAGATCACCATATGCCCGGCGGCCGCCTGTCTGATGCCGTCCGCGAGGCGATCCACGTGGGTGTCCTTGAGCAGGTAGCCGCACGCCCCCGCCGCCAGCGCCTCGACCACGTCCGCCTCCTCGGTGGACACCGTCAGGACGACCGTCTGGATGTCGGGGTTGCTGCGCGCGATCCGCCGCAGCGCCTGCAGGCCCGAGGTGCCCGGCATGTTGAGGTCGAGCACCGCCACTTCGGGCTCGAGCTTCTGCACCAGGGCGGCCGCGTCGGCGCCGTCGGCGGCTTCGCCCACGACCTCCATGCCGGCATCCTGCAGCATCCCCCTGAGGCCTTCGCGGAAGAGCTGATGGTCGTCGGCGATCACCACGCGCAGCGCATTGCTGGAAGCGGCCACAGGGGGAAAATAGAACAATCGCCCCATCCGCCCCTTGGGCGGGGACGGCTGACAGGAATCATTCAAAAAAACTTTCCCAACCAATCGTCGCTCGCCGGCAGGCGCCCGACCAGGGGTGGGTTGGGACGGTCTTACCAGCCGTCGCTCGCCGATGGGCGCCGGACCGGGACCGGGTTGCAGCAGTTTGAGTCGGCGATCCCTACTCAGCGCCCACCACCCCGCGGGCGGTGAGCGCCTCGAGCACGCGGTCAACCGCGGTCTCGATCGCTTCGCCGTGGATCCCCAGCACGACATCGGGAGCGGCGGGGGCCTCATATGGGGCGCCGAGCCCCGTGAGACCCTGCAGCTCTCCGGCGCGCGCGCGGGCGTAGAGGCCCTTGGGGTCGCGCTGCTCACACTGCGCCAGCGGGGTGCTGACGAACACTTCGAGGAACGGCAGCTCTTCCTTCGCGTGCAGCGTCGCCGCCAGCTCGCGGTCGGCGGCGTAGGGGCTGACGAGGCTCACCAGCGCCACCGCTCCGCACTCCGCCAGCAGGCGCGCCACGTGCGCGGTGCGGCGCACGTTCTCCGCGCGTGCGGCCTCGTCGAAGCCGAGGTCGCCGTTGAGGCCGTGCCGCAGGTTGTCGCCGTCGAGCAGGTAGGCGGGGCGCCCCGCCCGCACGAGGCGCTCCTCGATCGCGCGCCCGATCGTCGACTTGCCGGCGGCCGGCAGCCCCGTCAGCCACACCGTCGCGCCGGTGAGCCCGAGCGCCGCCCAGCGCTCGCCGCGGGTGATCGTCTCGCGCTCCCAGCGCACGTTGGGGCTGCGCTCGGTCTTCGTCTGGGCCTCGTCCTCGCCCGTCGCCCCACCGTCGCGGTCCGCCGCGCCCTCGCCGCCGGCCCCGGCGCGCTCCGCGGACTCCACCTCGGTGTCGAGGATCACCCCCGCCGCCACCGTTTCGTTGGTCGCCTCGTCGATCACGATCAGGCTGCCGGTGGCGCGGTTGCGCCGGTAGGAGTCGAACACCAGCGGCGCCGCCAGCTCGACGCGCACGCGCCCGAGGTCGTTGAGCCCGAGCGTGGCGGCGAGCTCGTCGCGGTGCATCGTGTCCACCTCGATCCGGTAGCGCACCTCCAGCCCGCCCACCGCCGCGGTGCGCGTGGTGTGCTTGACGAGGTAGCGCCGCTTCGGGTCGAGCGGGCGCTCGGACATCCAGCACAGCAGGCTCTCGAAACTGCTGGCAACGGCCGGCTGGTTGTGGGGGCGCGCGATCGTGCTGCCGCGGCCGGCGTCCACCTCGTCGGCGAGGCGCAGCGCGACCGACATCGGCGGGAAGGCCTCGCGCACGGGGCCGTCGAAGGTGTCGATGCCGGCGACCGTGGTGCGCTGGCCGCCCGGCAGCACCACCACCTCGTCGCCCTCGCGCAGGATCCCGCCGGCGACCTGGCCGGCGTAGGCGCGGTAGTCGGCGCTGGCGGAGGAGCGCGGACGGATCACCCACTGCACCGGGAAGCGCACGTCGATCAGGTTGCGGTCGGAGGCGATGTGGACGTGCTCGAGGTGGTAGAGCAGCGGCGGGCCCTGGTACCAGGGCATCGCCTCGGAGCGATCCACCACGTTGTCGCCCTTCAAAGCCGAGATCGGGATGAAGGTCACGTCCTGAATTTCAAGGCGCGCCGCAAAGCGCTCGAACTCGCCGACGATCGAGTCGAACACCTCCTCGTCGTAGCCGAGCGTGTCCATCTTGTTGACGCACACCACGAGGTGGGGGATCTGCAGCAGCGAGGCGATGAAGGCGTGCCGGCGCGACTGCGCCACGACGCCCTTGCGCGCGTCGATCAGCACGATCACGAGATCGGCGGTGGAGGCGCCCGTGACCATGTTGCGCGTGTACTGCTCGTGCCCGGGCGTGTCGGCGATGATGAAGCGCCGCTGCGCGGTCGCGAAGTAGCGGTAGGCGACATCGATCGTGATGCCCTGCTCGCGCTCGGCGCGTAGCCCGTCGGTCAACAGCGACAGGTCGAGCACCTGGCCCTTGCGTTGGCTGGCCTGCTCGACGTGCTCGAGCTGGTCGGCGAGCACCTGCTTGGAGTCGTACAGCAGCCTGCCGATCAGCGTGCTCTTGCCGTCATCCACGGAGCCCGCGGTGGCGAAGCGCAACAGGTCGGTGGGGCGCTCGGTCAGGCGCTTGAACACCTCCGCGGCGCTCTCGCCCGTGAGCGCACTGCCGGCGTGCGCCTTGCCGTTGCCGTTGAGCGCAACGGCGCCCGTCCGCTCCGAGCCACCGGCCGCCATCAGAAGTACCCCTGCCGCTTGCGATCCTCCATCGCCGCCTCGGTCACGCGGTCGTCCGCGCGCGTCTCGCCGCGCTCGGTGATCTGCGTCGCCGCGATCTCCGCGACGACCTCCGCGAGCGTGCCCGCGTCGGATTCGACGGCGCCGGTACAGCTCATGTCCCCGACCGTGCGGTAGCGCACGCGCGTCGAGAACGGCTGCTCGCCGCTCATCAGCTCCACGAAGGGGCTGACCGCGTAGAGCATGCCGTCGCGGGCGAACACCTCGCGCTCGTGGGCAAAGTAGATCGACGGCACCTCCAACTCCTCCTCAGCGATGTACTGCCATACGTCAAGCTCAGTCCAGTTGGAGATCGGAAAGACGCGGGCGTGCTCTCCCTTGCGGATGCGGCAATTGTAGAGGCTCCAAACCTCCGGCCGCTGTTTGTGCGGCTCCCACTGGCCGAACTCGTCGCGGAAGGACAAGATCCGCTCCTTCGCG
>CAYNGQ010000245.1:0-10720 GCA_964396735.1 uncultured Solirubrobacteraceae bacterium
TGCTGCGCGCGCCGCGCACACCGACGAGATGCCGCGCGAGCCGCCCACCGAGATCGCCGGTGCCGCCCGTCACCAGCACCGTGCCCACGTCCGCCAGATCGCCCTCGCCCTCACCGTCCGCCGCCGGCTCGACGGCGACGCGCACCAGCCGCGGCACGAGCAGCTCGCCCGCGCGCACCGCCACCTGGGGCTCGCCGCCGGCGAGCGCCGTGGCGAGCGGCGCGGCGGAGTCCTCCCACCGATCCACGTCCACCAGCACGAGACGCCCCGGATGCTCCGACTGCGCGGAGCGCACCAACCCCCATAGCGGGGCTTGCGCGAGGTCCGGCACGTCCTCCTCGCCGGCGGCGACCGCGCGCTCGGTGACCAGCACCAGCCGCGAGCCGGCGAAGCGCTCGTCGGCGAGCCACCCCTGCAGCAGGCTCAGCACGCCTTGGGCCGTCCGATGCGCCGCGCCGATCACGCCGCCGTCCGGCTCCCCGCCAGGCGCCGCCTCCGCGCCCGTGATCCCGCCCGGCCCCGCCTCCGCGTCGGCGATCGCGCTCGGACCCTTCTCCGCCGTGCCGGCGCCGCTCGCGTCCGCTGCCTCCGCGCACCTCACCCACACCGCCGCAGGCACCGGCTGCTCGCCGCCCGCGACCTCCGCGAGCGGGCGCAGATCGACGTCCTCCACGGTGCGCACGCCGGCGGCGAGCGCCACCCACTCCAGGCCGAACAGCGAGTCGGGTGCGCGCTCCCGCGCGCCGGCGAGCTGCTCGCGCGCGAGCGGGCGCAGCGCCAGCGAGGCGACGGAGGCGACCGGCCCGCCGGTCTCGTCGACCAGCGCGATCGCCACGCCGCCGCCATCCGCCGGCGTCAGCGAGGCGCGCAGCACCGCGGCGCCCACCGCGTGCAGGCGCACGCCACGCCACGAGAACGGCAGCGACGGTCCGCCCGCAGCGCCCGGCTCGCCGCCCGCCGCGCCGCCCGCGACAGCGTGCAGCGCGGCATCGAGCAGGGCAGGGTGCAGGGCGAACTGGTCGGCCCGCTCCCGCTCCTGGGGCGCCAGCGCCAGCTCCGCATACACCTGCTCCCCCTGTCGCCACGCGGCCCGCAGGCCCCGGAAGGCTGGACCGTACTCCAGGCCCGCCTCGGCGAGTCCTTCGTACACGCCCTCGACGTCGAGCTCCACCGCGCCGGGCGGGGGCCACTCACCGGTCAGCTCGGCCGCGGCCGCGGCAGCCGCGCCGTCGAGCGCCGCCGCCTCCTCCTCGGCCAGCACACCGGTCGCGTGGCGCACCCACGGCGCCCGCTCATCCTCGCCCACGGCGGCCTCGGGGCGGGCATACACCGCGACGGCCCGCGTGGACGGGGCCCCGTCGTCCGGCTCCCCCACCACCACCTGAACCTGCACCGCGCGGCGCAGGGATGAGTCGGCAGGCGTCCGGGCGGACGGGCGCGTATCCGTATCCAGCACTAGCGGCGCCTCCAGCACCAGCTCCCGCAGGCTCCCACAGCCCAGCTGCCCGCCCGCGTACAGCGCCAGCTCCACGAACGCCGTGCCCGGCAAAAGCACCGTGCCCGCCACCGCGTGGTCGGCCAACCACGGGTGCGTCTCCAGCGAGAGACGGCCAGTGAACAGCCACCCCTCGCTGTCCGCCAGCGCGACCGCCGCGCCCAGCAGCGGATGCTCGGCCCGCTCCTGGCCGGCCGCCGCGGCATCGCCCACGCCAGCACCCTTCAACCAGAAGCGCTCGCGCTGGAACTCGTACGTGGGTAGGACCACACGCTTGACGCCAGGGCCTTCGAACACACGCGCCCACCCGACCTCCACGCCGTGCGCCCACACCGCCCCCAGGCCCTCCAGCAGCGCTCGCGCCTCGCCACGGCCGGCACGCAGCACGGGCGCCGCCACCACCGGGGCGGGTGGACGCCCATCCCCGGAGAGCTCGCCGCCAGCGCCGCCGGCCCCGGGCTCCACGAGCTCCGCGACGCACTCCCCCACCATCGCGCTCAACACCCCATCCGGGCCCAGCTCCAGGAAGCTGCCCACGCCCTCGCCGCACAGCCACTGCACGCCGTCGGCAAACCTCACCGGCTCCCGCACATGACGCACCCAGTACCCCGGTGTGCACACCTCCGCGCCCGCCAGCCCGCCGGACACGTTCGACACCATCGGTATGCGCGGCTCGCCGAACGCAACCGTCTCGGCGATCTGCTGGAACTCCTCCAGCATCCCCTCCATCAGCGGCGAGTGAAACGCATGACTCACACGCAACCGCTTCGTCTTCGCCCCGCGCTCATCCCACGCCGCCTGCAACTTCAGCACCGAACCCTCATCGCCGGAGACGACCACCGAACCCGGGGCGTTCACGGCCGCCAACGCCACCGCCCGCTCCCGGCCGTTGAGAGCCGCGAACGACTCCCGCACCGCCTCCTCCGGCGCCGCGATCGCGACCATCGCGCCATCCTCCGGCAACGCGCCCATCAACCGGCCACGGGCGGCAACCAGGCGGCAGGCGTCCTCCAGCGAGAAGACGCCCGCGACATGCGCCGCCGCCAACTCCCCGATCGAGTGACCGATCACGAAGTCCGGGCGCACGCCCCACGCCTCGACCAGCCGGTACAGCGCAACCTCCAGCGCGAACAGCGCTGGCTGCGCCAGCTCCGTCCGATTCAGCTCGTCCGGTTGCCCCTCGAACACGGCATCCCGCAGCGAGCGGCCGAGGTGAGGGTCCAGCTGTACGCACACCTCATCGAAGGCCGTGCGGAACACCGGGAACTCCTTGTGCAGATCGCGCCCCATACCAATCCGCTGCGCGCCCTGGCCGGTGAACAGGAACGCCAACCGCCCACCGCCGACCTCACCCCGTCCAACCCCCGCCGAGCGGCCCTCGGCAAGCGCCGCGAGACCCCCCAGCAACTCCTCCCGGTCGGCGCCCACAACCACCGCGCGGCGCTCCAACCGCGGGCGCGCCGCGAGCGCACCCGCGACATCGGCCGGGTCGAGCTCGGGGTCGGCCACGACGAACTCCGCCAACCGCGCCGCCTGCGCCTCCAAACCGCCTTCGCCGCGACCCGACACGACCCACGCCAGCACCGCGGGAGAAGCTCCCTCCACCGGCTCGCCTGCGGGCGGCTCCGCGGCCGGCGCCTCCTCGAGGATCACGTGCGCGTTGGTGCCGCTGATCCCGAACGACGAGACCGCCGCGCGACGCGGCCGGCCGTTTCGCTCCCACGGCACCGGCTCGGTCAACAGCGACACCGCCCCCTCGCTCCAATCGACCTGGTGCGAGGGCTCGTCCACGTGCAGCGTCCGCGGCAGCAGCCCGTGGCGCATCGCCATCACCATCTTGATCACCCCGGCGACGCCGGCCGCCGCCTGCGTATGCCCGATGTTGGACTTGATCGAGCCCAGCAGCAGCGGGCGCTCACCGGTGTGCGCCTGGCCGTAGGTCGCCAGCAGCGCCTGCGCCTCGATCGGATCGCCCAGCGTGGTGCCCGTGCCGTGGCCCTCGACCACGTCGACCTCGCCCGGGGTGACACGCGCATTGGCCAGCGCCTGGCGGATCACGCGCTGCTGCGAAGGGCCGTTGGGCGCCGTCAGGCCGTTGCTCGCCCCGTCCTGGTTGACCGCGCTGCCGCGCACCACCGCCAGCACCTCGTGGCCGTTGCGCTGCGCGTCTGAAAGCCGCTCCAGCACGAGCACGCCGGCGCCCTCGCTCCAGCTGACACCGTCCGCGCCGTCGGCGAAGGACTTGCAGCGCCCGTCGGGCGCGAGGCCGCCCTGCTGGCCGAACTCCATGAACGCGCCCGGCGTGCCCATCACCGTCACGCCGCCCGCCAGCGCCAGCTCGCACTCGCGCCCGCGCAACGCGCCGCACGCCAGGTGCAGCGCGACCAGCGAGGAGGAGCAGGCGGTGTCGACCGTCAGCGCCGGGCCCTCCAGCCCGAACACGTAGGAGACCCGTCCCGAGAGCACGCTGCCGGCGCCGCCGGTGGCGACGTAGCCCAGCACATCGGCGGGCAGCGCGCTCAGATCGGTGGCGTAGTCGTGGTACATCAGCCCCGCGAACACGCCGGTGCGGCTGCCCTTCAGCGATTCCGGGGCGATGCGCGCAGCTTCCAGCGCCTCCCAGCAGCGCTCCAGCAACAGCCGCTGCTGCGGGTCCATCGCCAGCGCCTCGCGCGGGCCGATCCCGAAGAAGCCCGGGTCGAACTCGGCCGCGCCGTACAGGAAGCCGCTTTCGCGCACCGCGCCCGGGTCGTCACGGCGCCAGCCCTCGAGGTCCCAGCCGCGGTCGGTGGGGAAGGGGCCGATCGCGTCCTCGCCGCGGGCCACCAGCCGCCACAGCTCCTCCGGGGAGCGCGCGGGACCGGGGTAAACGCAGCTCATGCCGACGATCGCCACCGGCTCGCCCCCCTGCGCTTCCAGCTCGCGCAGGCGCGCGCGGGCGTCGTGCAGGTCGACGGTCACGCGCTTGAGGTACTCGAGGAACTTCGCTTCGTCGATGCTCATTGCGGGCTCAGCTCTCGGTCGATGAAGTCGAACACCTCGTCCGCGCTCGCCGCCCGCATCTGCTCGGCGACCGTCGCGCCATCCGGTGCGCGCTCGCCGCCGGCCAGCGCGAGCAGCAGCGCCTGCAGTCGCCCGCCGACGCGCGCCCGCTCGGCCGCGTCGCCCGGCAGCGCCGCCAGCCGCTGCTCCAGCCGATCGAGCTCGCCGTCGAGGTCGCTCGCGGCGACGCCGTCGCGCCGCGCCAGCGCCTGCAGCAGGTGGGCCGCCACCGCCGCCGGAGAGGGGTGGTCGAAGATCAGCGTCGCGGGCAGCCGCACGCCGCTCGCGGCGCTCAGCCGGTTGCGCAGCTCGACCGCCGCCAGCGAGTCGAAGCCGAGCTCTTTGAAGGCGCGCTCGGGGTCGATCGCGCCCGGCGCGGAGTGGCCGAGCACGGCGGCCGTCTCGCCCCGCACCAGCTCGCGCACGAGCCGCACCCGCTCCTCGCCCGAGGCCGCGCGCAGCGGCGCCACGAGCGACCCCTCACCGTCGCGGACGGCGCGGCGGGCGCGCACCAACCCGCGCAGCAGCGCGGGCAGCGCCCCGGCGCGGGCGTGCGCCCGCAGGCGCGCGCCGCTCAGCCGCACCGCCACCGGCTGCGACTCTCCCGCCGCGCAGGCCGCGTCGAGCAGCGCGAGGCCCGCGGCCGGGGCGAGCGCCTGGAAACCGGCCCACTCCAGCCGCGCACGGTCGGCGTCCCCGAGGCTCCCGGCCATCCCGCCGGCCCCGCCCCACGGGCCCCACGCCACCGAGGTCGCGGGCAGCCCGCGCGCGCAGCGGTGCGCCGCCAGCCCGTCGAGGAAGGCGTTCGCCGCCGCGTAGTTGCCCTGGCCGGGGCTGCCGAGCGTGCCTGCGGCCGAGGAGAAGAGCACGAACGCGCGCAGGTCGAGCCCCTCGGTCAGCTCGTGCAGGTGCCACGCGGCGTCCCCCTTCGCCGCCAGCACGCCATCGATCCGTTCGGCACTGAGCGAGCCGATCACGCCGTCGTCGAGCACCCCGGCCGCGTGCACGACCGCGCGCAGCGGGCGCTCGGCGGGGATCCGCCCCAGCAGCGCCGTCAGCTGCTCGCGCGCGGCCACGTCGCAGGCGGCGACCGTCACCTCGGCGCCCAGCTCGCGCAGGTCGCGCTCCAGCTCGGCGGCGCCCTCGGCCTCGCCGCCGCGGCGGCTGGCGAGCACCAGGCTGCGCACGCCGTGCGCAGCCACCAGGTGGCGCGCGACCAGGCCGCCGAGCGTGCCCGTGCCGCCGGTGATCAGCACCGTGCCCTGCGCGTCGAACGCGGGGGGACGCTCCTCCGCGGGGGGACACTCCTGCGCGGGCGGGCGCTCCTGCGCGGGCGGGCGCTCCTGCGCGGGCGGGCACTCCTGCGCGGGCGGGCACTCCTGCGCGGGCGGGCGCTCCTCCGCCGGCATGGCGGTCGGGGGCGTGGCCCGCGCCAGGCGGGGGACGAGCGCCGCGCCCGCGCGCAGCGCCACCTGGGGCTCGCCCAGCGCGAGCGCGCTCTGCAGCGCCCGCTGCGAGGCCGGCTCGCCGTCGAGGTCGACGAGCACGATCCGGTCGGGGTGCTCGGCCTGCGCGGCGCGCACCAGGCCCCACACCGCCGCGGCCGCCGGATCGCTGTCCTCGCCGGGGGAGGCCGCCACCGCGCCCCGCGTCACGAGCGCCAGCCACCGCTCCGGCGCATCCTCATCGGCGAGCCACTCCTGCAGCAGCCGCAGCGTCGCGCCGAGGCGCTCGTGAGCCCTCGCGAGGACGCCCTGCGGCTCGGCGCCCGCCGGATTCTCGATCGCGGCGCCCGTCAGGCTCCCAGTCGCAGGACCCACCGGATCCCCTGTCGCGGCGCCCGCAAGCTCCCCGTTCGCGCCGGCGACCAGCTCGATCCTGAAGTCGCCGGCCGGGCCCGCCGGGGGGCCATCCGCCGGCGGCGCCCACGCGACGCGGTACAGCGACTCGCCGCCGTCCGCCGCCGCTCGTGCGGCCAGCTCGGGGGCGAGCGCACGGAGCACGAGCGACTGCACCGCCGCGACCGGCCTCCCCTCGCCGTCGGCTAGCGTCAGCGCGAGCGCGCCGTCGCCGTGCATCTCCAGGCGCGCGCGCAGCCGCGTGGCGCCGGTGGCGTGCAGGGCGACGCCGCTCCAGGCGAACGGCAGCCGGGCAGTGGCGCCCGCGCCCTCGCCGCCGCCGCCACCCGCGCCGTCGCTCCCGCGGCCGCCCGCGTCCTCCCGCCCGATCGTCGCGATCGCGTGCAGCGCGGCGTCGAGCAGCGCCGGGTGCACGCCGTAGGCGCCAGCCTCCGCGCGCTGCTGCTCGCCCAGCTCGACCTCGGCGAACGTCGCAGCCCCGCGCCGCCACACCCCGCGCAGGCCCTGGAAGGCGGGGCCGTAGTCGAGGCCGGCCTCGGCCAGCCCGTCGTACATCCGATCGACCGCGAGCTGCTCGGCCCCCTCCGGCGGCCACGCGCCTCCGAGCTCGGCCACCGCCGCCGCCTCCCTCGCCGCCGCCGCTGCGCTCGCCGCCGGAGCGTCAGGGGTCGCCACGTCGGGCGCCAGCACGCCGGCCGCGTGGCGCACCCACTGCGCATCCACGGCAGCGCCGTCGCTCCCCGCGGCCTCCGGGCGCGAGTAGATCGCGACGCTTCTGCACTCCGCCTCGTCCGGCTCGCCAATCGCCAACTGGATTTGGACGCGCCCGCGCTCGCTCAGCGCCAGCGGCGCCTCCAGCACCAGCTCGCGCACACACCCGCAGCCGAGCTGCTCGCCGACGTGCAGCGCCAGCTCCACGAACGCCGTGCCCGGCAGCAGCGCCACGCCCGCGACCACGTGGTCGGCCAGCCACGGGTGGGTCGCCAGCGAGAGTCTGCCGGTGAACAGCCAGCCCTCGCTGCCGGCCAGCGCAACCGCGGCTCCCAGCAGCGGATGCTCGGCGCGCTCCTGCCCGGCGGCGGCGACGTCGCCCACGGGCGGGCCGGCGGTGAGCCAGTAGCGCTCGCGCTGAAAGGCGTACGGCGGCAGCGCCACGCGCCCTCCACCCGGGCGGGCGGGGCTCCCGAGAATCCGCTCCCAGGCGACCTCCGCGCCCCGCGCCCACACCTCGCCCAGGCCGGCGAGCAGCGTCCGCGGCTCACCCCGGCCGGCGCGCAGCAACGGCACCGCCACCGGCGCCGCCGGCCCGGCCCCAGCACGCTCGCCGGCGCACTCGGCGACCATCGCGCTCAACGCGCCATCGGGCCCCAGCTCCAGGAAGCTGCGCACGCCCTCCCTGCACAGCCACCCGATCCCCTCGGCGAAGCGCACCGGCTCGCGCACGTGACGGACCCAGTACCCAGCCGTCGACACGTCCCCGGCGGCGAGCGCGCCGGTCACGTTGGACACCAGCGGAATCCTCGGCTCGGCAAACGCCACGCTCTCCGCGACCCGCCCGAGCTCCTCCAGCATCGCCTCCATCCGCGGCGAGTGGAAGGCGTGGCTGACCCGCAGCCGCTTCGTGCGCGCGCCCCGCCGCTCCCACACACCCTGCAGCTCGAGCACCGCGTCCTCGTCCCCGGAGATCACCACCGAGCCGGGAGCATTGACAGCGGCGAGCGCCACCCGCTCCTCCCAGCGGTCCAGCGCCGTGAACGACTCCAGCACCCGCTCCTCCGGCGCGCCGATCGCGGCCATCGCGCCACCCGCCGGCAGCGCGCCCATCAACCGGCCTCGCGCCGCGACCAGCCGGCAGGCGTCCTCGAGCGAGAAAACGCCCGCCACATGCGCCGCCGCCAGCTCGCCGACCGAGTGACCGATCAGGAAATCGGGCCGCACACCCCACTCCTGCACCAGCCGGAACAGCGCGACCTCGAGCGCGAACAGCGCCGGCTGCGCCAGCGCAGTCCCATCCAGCCCGTTCGCGTCCGCTCCCTCCCCGGCGGGCATCCCCTCGCCGAGCACGACCTCCCGCAACGAGCGCTCCAGATGAGCGTCCAGACAAGCGCACACCTCGTCGAACGCCCCCGCGAACACCGGCAGCGCCCTGTGCAGATCGCGGCCCATACCAACCCACTGGGAGCCCTGGCCGGTGAACAGAAACGCCAGTGGGCCCGCCTGCGCGATGCCCCGCACAACGCCGTTCGACGCACGATCCTCAGCGAGCCCGGCGAGACCCTCACGCAGCTCGGCACGACTCTCGCCAAGCACGACTGCTCGGCTCTCCAGCAGCGGACGGCCCGCGAGCGCCAAGCCCACGTCGACCGGGTCGAGCTCGGCCCCGTCAAGGAGCTCGCGCAGGCGACCGGCCTGCGCGCGCAGGCCCCGCTCGCCGCGCCCGGAGAGGATCCACGGCAGCACGGGGAGAGGAGAGCCGGGGGGGGCGAGCCGGCCCGCGGTGGCCGGCGCGGGCACCGGCTCGCGGGGCGCTTCCTCCAGGATGAGGTGCGCGTTGGTGCCGCTGATCCCGAACGAGGAGACCCCCGCGCGCCGCGGGCGCCCGCTCACGGGCCAGGGCCGCGACTCGGTGAGCAACCGTGCCGCTCCCGCCGACCACTCGACGTGCGTCGAAGGCCGATCGACGTGCAGGGTCTTCGGCAACAGACCCTTGCGCATCGCCATCGCCATCTTGATCACACCCGCCACCCCGGCGGCGGCGTGAGTGTGGCCGATGTTCGACTTGATCGATCCGATCCACAGCGGGCCGTGCTCGCGCTCCTGGCCGTAGGTCGCGAGCAGCGCCTGCGCCTCGATCGGATCCCCCAGCACCGTGCCCGTCCCGTGCGCCTCGACCGCATCCACCTCATTCGCCGCCAACTCGGCGGCGGCCAGCGCCTGACGGATGACCCGCTGCTGGGAGGGACCGTTCGGCGCAGTCAGGCCATTGCTCGCGCCATCCTGGTTGACCGCGCTGCCACGCACCAGCCCCAGGATCCGATGGCCGTTGCGCCGCGCATCCGAGAGCCGCTCCACCAGCACCACGCCCACGCCCTCCGCGAAGCCGGCGCCGTCGGCGGCATCCGCGAAGGACTTGCAGCGCCCATCCGGCGCCAGCAGACGCTGACGACTGAACTCGACGAACGCCGCGGGCGTGGAGAGCACGGTCACACCGCACGCCAGCGCCAGCGAGCAATCTTCCGATCGCAGCCCCTGGCACGCAAGGTGCAGCGCCACCAACGACGAGGAGCAGGCGGTATCGACCGTGACGGCCGGCCCCTCCAGCCCGAACACATATGACACCCTGCCGGAAACCACGCTGCCGACGCCGCCGGTCATCAGGTAGCCGTCGACGGCCTCCGCGGAGGAGCCGCCGGTCAACCCCGCCCCCAGCCCGTAGTCCTGGGAGCTGATCCCCGCATACACGCCCGTCTGGCTGCCGCGCAACGACGCCGGATCGATGCCCGCGTCTTCGAACGCCTCCCACGAGGCCTCCAGCAGCAGACGCTGCTGGGGATCCATCGCCAGCGCCTCGCGCGGGCCGATCCCGAAGAACCCCGGGTCGAACTCGGTGGCACAGTCGAGGAAGCCGCCTGTGCGGACGTACGTGCCCACCCCCCGGTCGGGATCGGGCTCGAACAGGCCATCGACATCCCAGCCCCGATCCTCGGGGAATCCCGCGATCGCATCGCCGCCGGCGGCGACCAGCCGCCACAGCTCCTCCGGCGAGCGCACCCCGCCGGGATACCGGCAGCTCATTCCCACGATCGCAACCGGCTCGTTGGCGATCCCCAGCAGCAGGTCGTTCTCGCGCCGCAGCTGCTCCGTCTCCTTGAGGGAGCGGCGCAGCGCTTCGACCAGGCGCTCGGCAGAGTCACTCATGCGGCTGCTCCGTTGTGGGCCGGCGAGCGGCACGGCCGTGCTCGAGCGTCCGTTGGATCAGGCTCTCGACATCCAACGCGTCGATCGCGTCCGTCCCGTCGCCCAGGGCGGGCGGTGGCTCCTCGCCGTCGCGCTCGGCGAGCCGCAGCAGCGCCTCCAGCAATCCGGCCCGCCGCAGCCGGCCGATCGGGATCGATGCAATCGCCTCCTGCATCTCGGTCGTGGCCGGATCGACCTCGGAGCCTCCGCCGGCGCCGGGCAAAGCCGCCTCGATCAGGTAATCGACGAGCGCCGCCGGGTTGGGGTAGTCGAAGATCAGCGTGGCCGGGAGCTGCAGCCCGGTCGCGACGCTCACGCGACTGCGCAGCTCGACGGCCGCCAGGGAGTCGAACCCAAGCTCTTTGAA
>CAYNGQ010000246.1:0-3509 GCA_964396735.1 uncultured Solirubrobacteraceae bacterium
GTTCAAGACCGACCATATGCTCAAGGACGTGCGCCTCTGCCTCGAGGAAGCCCAGGCCGCCGGGATGCCGTTCCCCACCGCTGCCCACGCCCGCGACCTGCTCGCCGCCACCGTCGGGCGCGGCCACGGCGAGGAGGACTACGCCGCGATGATCGAGGCCGCCGAGGGCCTCGCCGGGCGGCGGCTGTAGACGCTATCCGGCGCCGCCGCCGCCCATCGCCGCGGCTGCGTCCATCGAGCGGTCATCGCCCCAAAACAGCTCCTCGCCGACCGCGAGCGTCGGCACACCGATCACCCCGCGCGCATGGGCGGCGTCGGTGGCCGCGCGCAGCGCCCGCTTGACCTGCGGATCCTCTGTCGCCGCGCGCGCCGCGTCCGGGTCGAGGCCGGCCTGCTCGGCGCTTTGCAATGCCTGCTCGGGGAGGCCGAGGTCGCGACCATGCTGGAAGGCATCGCGAAAGGCCCGCAGCGTGAACGCCTCGCCGCGGCCCACCTGGAATGCGTAGGTGGCGACGCGCATCGCAAACAGGTAGTTGCTCGGCCACGGCTCCGGCCAGCGCAGCTCGGGCAGCCCGTACGCCCGCGCGCGCCGCTCCACCTCCTCGACCCCTGCTTCGCGAGCGCCCGGATCGCCGACCGCCCAGGAGGAGCGCCCGTTGGCCTTGAACAGGCCCCCCAGCGAGATCGGCCGCCAGATGACCGTGCCGCCGCTCAGCAGCTCGCCCAGGCGCTCGGCCGTCAGGTACGCGTATGGCGATCCGAGGTCGAAGTAGAAGGTGGTTTGAGCCATCGCGCGCCGCGCAACATTACCCGGGCGAGCCGCCCACTCGCGCGGACGCCGGGCACGGAGGCCCGGCGCACCACTACCTGGCTATATGCCACCCACCCGCGCGGACGATCCTCCACCACCACCCCACCGATCCGCTCGCGTGTAAGCACAAAGTAGGAGCGAGTCCGTGTCCGTGCGCGCGCACGTCACAATCGAGTGAGTGAGGATCCTGGTTGTCGACGACGATCGCGCGGTGCGCGAAGCGCTGCGCCGCGCGCTTGCGCTCGCCGAATACGAGGTGCAGCTCGCCGAGGACGGCGCGCAGGCGATCGAGCTGGTCGCCCAAGCGCTGCCCGATGCCGTCGTGCTCGACATCGGCCTGCCCGGCATCGACGGCTTGGAGGTGTGCCGCCGGCTGCGCCGGCTCGGCAATCGAGTGCCGATCCTGATGCTCACCGCGCGCGACGCCGTCGCCGACCGCATCGACGGCCTCGACGCCGGCGCCGACGACTACCTCGTCAAGCCGTTCGACGTGGGCGAGCTGCAGGCGCGGCTGCGCGCGCTGCTGCGCCGCACAGGCCCCGAGGGCGAGGAGGACGAGCCCCACGCCATCTCCTTCGCCGAGGTCCGCCTCGACGGCGATCGCCACGGCGCAGTGGTGGGCGAGCGTTTCGCCGAGCTCACCCGCACCGAGTACCAACTGCTGGAGCTGCTGATGCGCAACCCCCGTCACGTACTCTCGCGCAGCGTCATCTACGACCGCGTGTGGGGATACGACTTCGGCCCCGCCTCCAACGCGCTGCGCGTGTATATCGGCTACCTGCGTCGCAAGTTGGAGGAGATCGGCGCCCGCCCGCTGATCCACACCGTCCGCGGCGTCGGCTACGTCCTGCGCGAGCCGTGACGCCGAGCGTGCGCATCGCCGTCGGCACCCCCACCCCAGCCGGTGGCGAAGGTTACGAGGCCCACGCGTGACCCTGCGCACCCGCATCGCCGCGGTGGCCGGCCTCGCGGTCGCAGTCGCGGTGGTGCTCGCTGCGGTGGTGGTCTATGTGGCGGTGCGCTCCGACCTGCGCGGCCAGGTCGACTCCTCTCTGCGCCAGCGCGCCGCCGGGCTCGTTGCCCCGCCACCTCCGGGCGCGCTCGGAGCAAGTGGCAACGGCCCCGCCGGCACCGCGCAGACCCCCCCACCCGGTGGCCCGGGCGCCGCACCACCGAGGCTGCCAGCCAGTGTCGCGCCGGCGCGCTTCGGGGGGCCCTCGGGGTACGTGCAGTTCATCGACCCGACCGGCGCCGTCGATGTCCCGAGCGGCCAGGGCTCCTCGCCCACGATCGCCCCCAACAGCGCCGAGCGGGCGATCGCCGCCAGCGGGCGCGGGGAGCTGCTGGCCGATCGCACCGTGCGCGGCACACACCTGCGCGTGCTCACACTCGGCGCCGGGTCCCACGGCGCCGTGTCGGTCGCGCTGCCGCTCACCACTGTCGACCACGAGCTCAGCCACATCCTCTTGATCCTGCTGCTCGTCGGGATCGCCGGCATCGCGCTCGCCGTGCTGCTGGGGGCGCTCGTGGCGCGCACCGCGCTCACCCCGATCGCCCACTTCACGCGCCGCACCGAACAGCTCACCGGCGACCCCGATCTCAGCCGCCGCCTGGAGGTGAGCGGCCGCGACGAGCTCGCGCGCCTCGCCGCCTCCTTCAACGCCACGCTCGAGCAGCTCGA
This sequence comes from uncultured Solirubrobacteraceae bacterium, assembly GCA_964396735.1. GTDB lineage: Bacteria > Actinomycetota > Thermoleophilia > Solirubrobacterales > Solirubrobacteraceae > Palsa-744. The sequence goes on from CAYNGQ010000246.1 coordinate 2,493, forward strand.
GCGCTCGGTCGCCGCCCAGCGCCACCTGATCGCCGACGCCGGCCACGAGCTGCGCACGCCGATCGCCTCGCTGCGCGCCAACATCCAGGTGCTCCAGGAGGCCAGTCGCCTGACGCCCGAGGATCGCGAGGCGCTGCGGCAAGACATCATCGACGAGCTCGACGAGCTCACGGCGCTGGTCAGCGACGTCGCCGAGCTCGCCCGCGGCAGCCGCGGCGAGCTGGCCACGGACGACGTGCGCCTCGACGAGATCGTCGCCGGCGCAGTCGAGCGCACCCGCCGGCGCTGCGATCTGCGCTTCGAGGTCACGCTGCAGCCCACGCTCGTGCGCGGCGCGGGCGAGCGCATCAACCGCGCCGTCACCAACCTGCTCGACAACGCACGCAAGTGGAGCCCCCCCGGTGGTCTCGTCGAGGTGCAGCTGCGCGACGGCGTCCTTTGCGTCCGCGACCATGGTCCCGGCTTCCAAGAGGCCGACCTCCCCCGCGTCTTCGAGCGCTTCTACCGCGCCGACTCCGCCCGCGGGCTGCCGGGCTCCGGATTGGGACTGGCGATCGTGTGCCAGGCGGCCGAGGCCCACCATGGGTTCGTGCGCGCGGAGAACGCACCTGGCGGCGGCGCGCGGATCGAGGCCAGCTTCGGGGCGCCGCTGCCGACGCCCGCCGGCGTCAGCTCCTGAATCGCCTCCGACGTACTTCTTACGCACCGCGCATGTTTCCCCTACCCGTGGCGCCGAGAGTAGGCGCAGCAGCGACTCACGACGCAACGGAAAGGACCACGCATGTCAGCCCCATCGGTCACCGCCCCGCCGATCGACGATCGGTCACAGGGATCCCATCACCGCCACACGGCCCCCGACCACGCGCTGGGCAAGCGCATCCGCATGGCGCTGCGCCAACTGGTACGTGGGCGCGAGGCCGACCCCGCGTGGTCGCGCCCGCTGCTGTGGCTGGTGGGACTGCTCGCCGGCGCGCTCACCCTGTGGGGGCTCACCCGCAATGGGTACGCCAACACTTA
>CAYNGQ010000247.1:0-3271 GCA_964396735.1 uncultured Solirubrobacteraceae bacterium
CGACGGCTCGCCATATCGAGCAGAATCCGCTCGTCTCCTTTACGATCGACGGCTACTCCGACGACCTGGAGAAGATTCGCGGGCTGCAGGGCCGGGGAGAGTGTCGCGTGATCCTCTCCGGTGAGCAGATCGCGCGCGTGGCCGACCTCTTCGGGCAGAAGTTCCCGGCGCTCTCGCCCGGCACCACGATGACGATCTCGTTCTTCCGGATCGTGGCGAGCGAACTGCAGTTCACCGACAACACCGACGCCTCGATCCACCAGCAGGAGGGGACGTTCGGCGTGGAATTTCACCGTGAGCGGGCCTACTCGGTGTTCAGCGACCTGCCGCTGCAGAGCGTATCCAGCCTCACGGGCGAGCTGCAGATCCTCGACTTCCCAGCGGGTGAGGTCATCGCCCGTGCCGGCGGGCCGGCCGACAAGTTCTTCATCGTCGTCGACGGCGCGGTCGAGGTCGACCGCGAAGGGGTCGGCGGGGAGGCCCCGGTATCGCTCGGTCCCGGGCAGTTCTTCGGCGAGCTCGCGATCCTGCGCGACCGTCCTCGCACGGCCACCTTGAAGGCGCTCGCACCAACGCGGGTGCTGGCACTGGAGCGCGACACGTTCCGCGACATCGTCGCCGAGTCCCTCGGTACGACCAAGGACTTCGACGCGATCGTGCGGGAGCGGCTGCGGAGCCTCGACTGAGGGCGCCCGGCGAGTCACCACTACGCGCCACTCAGCTCATATGCCCGCCTTCAGCAGCAAGGACTTCCGCGACACCGTCGGCGCGTTTGCCACGGGCGTCACGGTGATCACCACGCGCGGGGAGGAGCACGCGTACGGGATGACCGCCAACGCCTTCTCTTCCGTGTCGCTCGACCCGCCGCTGGTGCTGGTGTGCACGATCGCGCGCTCGGAGGGCTCCGAGCACCTGCGGCGCAACGGGGTGTTCGCCGTGAACATCCTCGGTACCCACCAGGAGCCGCTGTCGCGGTACTTCGCCTCCAAGGAGCGCCCCCGCGGCCGCGACGCGTTCGCCGAGGTCTCGCACCGGGTGGCCAGCAGTGGCTCGCCGATCCTCGAGGACGCACTGGCCTATCTCGATTGCCGGCTGCACACCGAGCATGCGGCGGGCGACCACGACATCTTCATTGGCGAGGTGCTGGAGCTGGGCGTGCACGACACCGCCGAGCCGTTGATCTTCCACCGCGGGCAGTACCGGCTGCTTGGGGCGGGGTAGCCCCGCGGGCTCAGGCCGTTGACCCGGCGAACGCCGCCAGCTTCTCCGGCGAGTCGGCGGCGAACACTTCGACCTCGCTGTCGATCTGACGCACCAGCCCTCCGAGCACGCGTCCCGGCCCGAGCTCCAGGAACCTCGTGCAGCCCTCCCCGACGAGCGTCTGCACACAGTCCACCCACAGCACGGGGCTGACGATCTGCGCCACCAATGCCTGGCACACCTCCTTGCCGGTTCGCAGCACCGTGCCGGAGGCGTTCGCCACCACCGGGACGGTGGGGTCCTTCCAGGTGAGCTTGTCCATCGCCTCGGCCATCGCCCGCTGCACCGGCTCCATCAGCACGCTGTGGAAGGCGGCCGACACCTTCAGCCGCACCGCCTTGCTGGCGCCGGCCTCCTCGGCCAGCTCGAGCAGCCTCTGCACACCGGCCTCCTCGCCGGACACCACTGTCTGTCGCGGGCTGTTGAAGTTGGCGGGCGCCACGGTGCCCGCCTCCGAGGCCGTTTCGCACAGCGCCCGCACATCCTCGGCCGGCAGGCCCACGATCGCGGCCATGCCGCCCGGGCGCTCGGATCCGCAGTTGGCCATCAGCCTCCCGCGCAGCGAGACGAGCTCCATGCCCGCCTGCAGATCGAGCGCTCCCGCGGCCACCGCTGCGGTGTCCTCGCCGAGGCTGTGCCCCGCCATGAAGTCAGGCTCCAGACCCGTCTCGCGCGCCAGTTCGTGGATCGCGAGCGAGAGCGCAAACAGGGCAGGCTGCGCCACGTCGGTGCGCGTAAGATCCTCGATCGGGCCCTCCAGCGCGAGCTTGCGGATCGGCAGTCCCGAGGCCTCGTCGGCCAGGTTGAAGTAGCGGTCGAACAGCTCAGGGCGCGCCTCGAGCAGCTCTGTGCCCATGCCCACACGCTGCGAGCCCTGTCCGGGAAATACAAATGCCGTTGCACCCATGCAGCGCTCCTTTGTCTAGGTGTGGATCTCGCGCAACCGGCTGGTGTCTACGTCGTAGACGAAGCCACGCACCAGGTCACGGTGTAGCAAGAACTGAGATTGGCGAACGCGCAGGATCGATTGGCGCACGTCGGCCTCGACGTCGGTGAACGACTCGATCGCAAACGCCGGCGCCACGCCGGTCGCCTGCTGCAGCTCGGCGCGGAAGCCGTCGTCGGTGAGCGACTGCATGCCGCAGTTGGTGTGATGAATCAGCATCACCTCGCGCGTGCCCAGCTTCCGCTGGGACACAGCCAGCGAGCGGATCACGTCATCGGTGACCACGCCGCCCGCGTTGCGCAGGATGTGCGCCTCGCCGCCGTTCAAGCCGAGCGCCGCGAAGACGTCGATGCGCGAGTCCATGCACGTCACGATCGCCAACTTGCGGTTGGGGCGGACGTCGAGGTGCCCCGTGGGCCGCGCGTCCGCAAAGGCCTCGTTGTTGGCGAGCAGCTCGTCGATTGCGTCCATCGATGGAACCCTAACCGAGATCGGACGATGACGGTCTGAGCATCTTCGCTGGTGCGACCCTGGGATCGACGGATTCAGGCTCGGGCCGACCAGGGCGGCGCTTGAGGTTTGAGCCGGAGTGGTGCGAGCGTGGCGCCTGTTGTGCATCATGTCGGGTAAGCTGCGTTAGGTGTATTCGAAGGAAGTTGGATGATGCGCCACCGTGACGATCGTGTGTTGATTGTTGGTGCGGGGCCGAGTGGGCTTGCGTCTGCTATTGCGCTTCGGCGGGTTGGTATTCGGGCTGAGGTGTTTGAGCAGTCTTCGCGGCATTTGGCGTTTGGTGGCGGGTTCACGATTCGGAGTAATACGGTGAAGTTGTTGTTGCGGCTTGGGGTGGGTCAGCGGTTGCTGGGGAAGGGTGTTGAGTATCGTTCGTTTGAGTATTACTCGGCGAGCGGTCGGCGGTTGAACAGTCTTCCTGAGGGTGAGGTTGCGGATGCTTGGGGGACCCCGAGTATCGGTGCGTTGCGTGCCGACTTGTACGCGGCGTTGATGGCGGAGATTGATCAGGATGTGGTGCATCTCGGTGCGCGGTTTGTTGGTGCTGAGCAG
>CAYNGQ010000248.1:0-4839 GCA_964396735.1 uncultured Solirubrobacteraceae bacterium
ACATGACGATCGTCCACCACGCCTGCAAGGGCGGCGTGCGCCCGCGGATGATCGCCCAGGACGCCTTCGCCCGCCGCCAGTATGCGCACAAGCACTTTGCCTTCGCCCACCGCACGCTGTACCTCGGCGCGATCGGCGCCCGCCATGCGATCCGCGCCACGGTCGCGTCGGTGAAGGGCGATGAGGCGGCGATCAACCGCGAGGCCGCGCGCCGCGCGATCGCCACGCTCGCCGGCCGCGCCGATCCTCCCTTCGGTGCCCCGCCGCCGACCGCGTTGCCGCCGTTGGCGCAGCGCCTGCGCTGACAGGCGATCCTTCCGGCGCCGGCGGTGTCTCAGCTTGCTACGAGGCTACCCCGCGACGGCCTTCGCGGCATCGATCGGGGCGGCGGGGCCGTGGTCAAGCGGCTCGGCCGTAACCACCGACCGCCCGTGGCGCAACCGCCGCCCCAGCGGCCCCAGCACCTGCACGACGAGCAGACGCGCGTCTCCCCAGGCGGCGGGGAAGGCGAGGCGCAGTACGAGCGTGTAGGCGGTCAGCCCGGTGCCGGCGACGAGCGCTATCACGAGCACGCGCGGGAGCGCGCCTTCGAGCAGCCGCATCGCCGGCACGGCGACCGCCGCGAGCGCGAGACAACTGACGATCGCGGGCCCGAGCTCGGGGACGAGTCGGCGGATCGAGAGCCCCACGTAGGGGCCGAGCATGAATCGGTAGGCGCCGAGCAGGATCACGAAGTAGGCGGCGACGACCGCGCCGGCGACCACCATCAGGCCGTGGCGGGAGGCGAGCAGGACGGCTCCTCCGTAGAGCGCGAGGCGAGCGACGTTGAACAGCAGCAGCGGCCGCGGCTTGCCGATCGCCAGCATCACCTGGGAGTAGCCGGTGAGCACGGCGGCGAGCATCCCGGCGAGCGCCAGCACCTGCGTGGGCTCGATCGAGGGCTTCCAGGCGGCGCCGAACAGGAATGGCACGAGCACCGGAGCGAGCACCATCAGCAGGGCGAGCAGCGGGAAGATGATCGCGGCGTGCACCCGCGCGGCACGCTCGTGCACGGCACGCAGCGTCTCACGGTCGGTGGTGCGCGAGTAGACGGGGTAGGCGACCTGCACCATCACCCCGCTGAGCTTGTCCTGGTAGACCACGCCGAGGTTGAACGCGCGGTAGTAGATCCCCACGGTTGTCGCCGACAGGCGGGCGGCGAGGATCGCGTAGTCGACGTTGCGGAACAGCACCTCCACGAGGCCCGCGAGCGCGGCGGGCAGCCCGAAGCCGGCGACCTGCCGCTGTGCGCGAGGCGACCAGCGCGGCAGTGGCGCGGGCGCGCGGATCAGCAGCAGCAGCGAGCTGACGCTCATCTGGACAAGCGCGCCGATCACGATCGCCTTCGCCCCGAGCCCACTCGCCGCGAGCGCGACGGCGGCGACGAAGCCGCTCACCACGCTGATCGTGTCGATCAAGCTGGTGCTGCGGAAGTCGAGCGCACGCCACAGCGTGGCGCGCGAGACGCCGCCGAGCGCCGCGATCAACAGGATCGGGGAGATCAGCTCGATCAGCGACGCGGTCTCGGAGCCGAACAGTGGACTCCACAGCGGCGCGGCGAGCAGGTAGACGCCCGCGCTGAGCACGGCGCCGCCGACGACGCACATGAACATCGAGGCTTGGCGGTCGTGCTCGTCGATCGTCTCGCGCTGCACAAGCGCCGAGGCGAAGCCCTCGAAGGTGAGGATGCCCGCGAGCGGCAGGAAGATCAGCGCGACCGCCGCGTGCCCGAAGGCCGCCGGGGCGACCAGCCGAGCGAGCGCCACGGCGGCGGCGAGCGCCAGCGTTTCGCCCACCATGCGCGTCACCGCCAGCCAGCGCAGGCCGCGGATCGTGGTCTCTTTGAGGGTCTCCTCCGCGGGCATTGACGTTCTTGGGGAATCAACGCCCGGCACGCCGCGGGGCTTGCAGGTTGGGGACCTGCCCGCCGAACCGTACGGTTACGTACGCTTCCGTTCGGGTCTGCTAAGATACAGCCATGACGACGGTCAAGGCAGACGAAGTACGTATACCTCGCCGAGCTCGCGAGGCGGTGGCGCATCACGAGGAGGTGGTCGTCCTCAATCGGGAGCGTCCAGCGTTCGTGATCGTCCATCCTGACGATCACCGGCGCACCGTGTTGGCGCACCAGGGGCGACGGTTGGGCGATGCGCTTGCTCTGCTCGCCAACGCTGCACCTCCCGACCCAGGGTTCGCCGAGGACATGGAAGCCGTGCTCGACTCGGTCGGCGCAGTGCCATCCGATCCGTGGGCACAGTCCTAGACACCACGGTCTTCGTCGAGCTCGAGCGGGCCATACGTATGCTGCCCGCCGAGCATGCGATGCAGACCGTCGGGGACCGCCTGGAGGATCGCCTTGGCGCGGATGACGAGGTCGCGATCGCGACCATCACGGCCTCGGAGCTGCTACACGGAGTTCACAGAGCTACCGAGGAGCATCGTGCCCGACGGGAGGCGTTCGTCGCGGCGGTGTTGGATGCATTCCCAGTGCTCTCCTTTGACCTGTTGGTCGCACGGGTCCACGCACAACTCTGGGCAGGCCTCGTCTCATCTGGTGCCGATGTCGGAGCGCACGACCGCATCGTCGCCGCCACCGCGATGTCGGTGGGTTGGCGGGTCGGGACTGCCAACATGCGCCACTTTGGCCGCATCCCCGGTCTCGATGCCAGACAGATATCGCTGACCTGATCGAACCGAGCCAAGGACGGTTTGCGCACCGGCCGAAATGGGCGGAACTTTTCGGCGCACGAACCAGGCGTTGAGTGGTTTGCGCGCCGACAAGCTCAGTGGCTTGTCGTGTGTACCCGCACGGGGGCTTGCGGATGCGCGCTTTGCTCCAGGTACTGCCGTGTTGCCCTCCGCGCAACGGCTTGCGGCTACAAGTTCGCCGCGGCCGGTCGCGTTTTTTAGAGCGGGATGTACCGCGAATCCAGTACCACGCTGGCGACCAGGCCCGAGCTGGAGGGGCCCGAGCTCGAGGCCCCCGTGACGGGCGAGGTGGTGTTCGCCTTCTCCTATCTGAGTTGGGGCGCCGCGGCGCGGCGGGGCTGGTTTGGCACCGAGGATCGGCTGGCGCGCGGGCTGGTCACGCACGAGCAGGTGCGGCGCGTGTTGATCTGCGATCGCGCGCGCAGCCTGCCGCTGAAGCTGCTGCGCGACCGCCTCGCCCGCGACGCGGCGCCGTTCCCGGCGGACGAGCGCAGGCAGCTGCTCGCGCCGGTGCGGCTGCGCCGCAGCGACCCTGCCGCGCTGAATAGCGTGGCGCGAACCTTTGCCTCCTACGGCCGCGCGATGGAGCGCGCGGCGCGGAGGATGGGGCTGAAGGATCCGGTGGTGATCACGACCCATCCGCTGGTGGCCGGCTTCGCCGAGCTCTCATGGGCGCGCGCGGTGACCTACTACGCGCTGGACGAGTGGACCGCACACCCCGCCTACAGCCGCTGGTGGGCGGCATATCGAGAGAGCTACAGGTGCATCCGTGAGCGCGGCCACCGGGTGGCGGCGGTGAGCGGCGCTCTGTTGCGAAGCCTCACGCCCACGGGAGCGAGTCGCGTCGTGCCCAACGGCCTCGAGCCCGCGGAGTGGCTGGATCAGCCCACCTCCTCGCAGCCGTCTGTCGATCGCCGTGGCCCGCTGCTCGTCTACGCGGGCAGCCTCGACGCCCGCCTGGACGTGGAGTGGCTGCGCCAGACCGCCAGGGCGATGCCGCAGGCGACCCTGGCGCTGGTGGGCCCGCTGGTGGATGCGTCCCATCTGCAGCCGCTGCGAGGCGAGCCCAACGTGGCGATCCGCGCGCCGCTGGCACGTGCGGAGCTCACGGCGCTGATCCGCAGCGCCGACGTGGGCCTGATCCCCCACCGACGCTCGCCGTTGACCGACGCGATGAGCCCGCTGAAGCTCTACGAGTACCTCGCGGGCGGTCTGCCGGTGGCGGCCACCGACCTCGAGCCGATGCGCGGGGTCGACCACCGTGTGGTGCTGGTGGGCGAAGGCGGCGATTTTCCCGCCGCGGTGCGCGCCGCACACGCGCTGGGCCGCGCGCAGGAGCGCGAGCGGCGCGCGTTCGTTCGTGCCAACTCGTGGCGCAGCCGCCACGACGCGCTGCTCGAGCTGGCGCTCGGCTGAGCCAACCCGGATTCCACCGACCCCGGGGTCGGGCAGGCAGCGTCGAAACCAGATGACGTGTCGCCAGAGCCAACCGCCTTCGCACCGAGGGGTCACGACCCCTTGCCGGCAGGCTATTCCGCCACCGCTACCTTCTGGGCGAGCGAGGTGAGCGACTGCGCCGCATCGCCGACCTGCACGGCGATCTTGCGCTTGTCGGCCTGCGTCAACGCGCCGTAGAGCGCGAAGCCGAGGGGCGTGTTGCGGCGGTAGGCGTTCAGCTCCTGCTGGACGGCCGCGAACTGGGCGGCGATCGAGGTGGCGAGCGCGGAGCTGCCGTCGCGTTCCAGCACGGGACGCATGTATTCGAATGCCTTGCGCGCTCCCAGCAGGTTGGCCTGGAAGTCGGAGAGGTCGGTGTGCGAGTAGCGGTCCTCTTCGCCAGTGATCTTCACGTTGACGATCTCGTTGAGCAGTGCCACCGACCCGTTGATCAGCTGATCGGGAGCGAGAGGCAGAGAGGGCACCCGTTGGTTGAGGGTCTGCACGTCGCCCAGCAGCTTGTTGGCGAGCGGCGTCGCGCCGCGGAGGGTGTGCTTGGCCCACATCAACTGCTCGATGTGATGGAAGCCATACCACTTCGCCACATCCCCGTTGACCAGCGGCGAATCGATCCGCGCGTCGATCGCGTTGTCG
>CAYNGQ010000249.1:0-2434 GCA_964396735.1 uncultured Solirubrobacteraceae bacterium
GAGGCCAGCCCGTAGTCGTGGTACATCACCCCGGCGAACACCCCGGTACCGCTGCCCCGCAACGCGAGCGGGTCGAGGCCCGCGTCTTCGAGCGCCTCCCAGCTCGCCTCCAGGAAGAGGCGCTGCTGCGGATCCATCGCCAGCGCCTCGCGCGGGCCGATCCCGAAGAAGCCCGCGTCGAACTCCCCCACGCCCGCGACGAAGCCGCCCTCACGCGTGTAGCGGTTCCCGCCGTCGGGGTCGGGGTCATACAGCCGCTCCAGATCCCAACCGCGATCCACGGGGAAGCCCGCTACGCCATCTCGACCGGCGGCCACCAGCTCCCACAGCTCCCGCGGGGAGCTCACACCGCCCGGGTAACGACAGCTCATGCCGACGATCGCGATCGGCTCCTCCACCGCCCGCGTACGTCGCGCCCGCACACGCTTGACGACGCCGCTGAGGCGCTCCGCCAGGTGCTCCGCCAGCGCCGCCGGGGTCGGGTGGTCGAACACCGAGGTGGCCGGCAGCCGCAGGCCGCTGGCGACCTCCAGCCGGTTGCGCAGCTCCACCGCCGCAAGCGAGTCGAACCCGAGCTCTTTGAACGCCCGCTCCGCCTCCACCGTCTCGGCCGAGGGGTGGCCGAGCACCGCCGCCGCCTGGGCGCGCACGAGCTCCAGCACCACCGGCAGGCGCTCGCTCGCGGGCAGGCGCTCCAGCCGCCGCGGCAGCGACCCACCGGCCCCCGCCCGCGCCTTGCGGGGGCGCCCGCCGAGCAGCCCACGCAGCAGGCTCGGCGCCTCGCCGTCGCCCAGCGCCGCGCGCGCGGCGCGCAGATCGAGCTGGATCGGGACGACCAGCGCCCGCGGGCTGGCCCGCGCCAGGTCGAAGAGCTCGAGGCCCTGCTCGCTCTCCAGCGGGCGCATCCCCTGGCGCTCCAGCCGTGCGCGATCGCCCTCGCGCAGGTTGCCGGTCATCGCGCTGCGCTGCGCCCACAACCCCCACGCCATCGAGACCCCCGACAGACCCTCCGCCCGGCGCCGGGCGGCGAGCGCATCCAGGAACGCGTTGGCCGCCGCATAGCCCCCCTGCCCGGCGCTGCCAAACACGCCGGCGGCCGAGGAGAACAGCACGAACTCGCCGATGTTCAGATCGCGGGTCAGCGCGTGCAGATGCCACGCGCCGTCCACCTTCGCGGCGAGCGTGTTGGCGACCCGCTCGCCGCTCAGCGACTCGATCACGCCGTCGTCCAGCACGCCGGCGGCGTGCACCACCATGCTCAGCGAGTCGCCGATCGCCGCGATCAGCGCCCGCAGCTCGTCGCGGTCGCTCACGTCGCAGGCGCGGATCCGCACCCGGGCGCCCAGCCCCTCGAGCTCCTGCTCCAGCTCGCCCGCGCCCTCGGCGCCCGGGCCCCGGCGACTCACCAGCACCAGATCGCGCGCGCCGCGCCGCTCCACCAGGTGCCGCGCGACCAGCGCGCCCAATCCGCCGGTGCCGCCCGTTACCAGCACGGTGCCCGCACCACCCCTCTCCACATCTCTTCCCCCCGCCACCGCGCCCGCCCGCACCAGCCGCGGCACCAGCAGCTCCCCTCCACGCACCGCCACCTCGGGCTCGCCCGACGCCACCGCCCGGACGACCCCGTCCCACACGTCGCCGTCGGCATCAACGTCGACCAGCACGAAGCGCCCCGGGTGCTCGGTCTGCGCCGAGCGCACCAACCCCCACACGCCGCCACCGGCCAGATCCGCCACCCCGCTTCCGGCCACATCCACCGCTTCCCGGGTCAGCACGACCAGACGACGTCCCGCGAAGCTCTCCTCGGCAAGCCACTCCTGCAACACCTCCAACACCCCGCACACGCCCTCACGCACCGCGCCGGGAACGCCCACACCATCGCGGGAGACCCCACTCGCGGCAGTGCAGCTCAGCACCGCCCACCCGTGCTCGCCTATGCCCTCGCCGACACCCTCGCGCTCGCCTTCGCCCGCGCCCACGCGCTGGCCCGCGTTCCCATCGAGCTCGGCCGCCACCCACTCCAGCGCGAACAGCGCATCGCGATGGCGGGCAGTCAGATCGCCAAACCCGGTGGCCGGCACGTCGCGCAGCGCCAGCGACTCGACCGACGCCACGGGCGTGCCCTCGCCGTCGGCAGCGGTCACCGCGAACGCGTCCTCGCCCACACGCTCCAAGCGCACACGCAGCGCCGAGGCACCCGCCGCGTGCAGGCGCACACCACTCCAGGAGAATGGCATCCGGGCTGCGCGGAGAGCACCTCCGTCCTCGCTCTCGCCGGCGCCGAACGCGCCCACCGCGAGCGCGTGCAGCGAGGCGTCCAGCAGCGCGGGGTGCAAATCGAAGGAGTCGGCTTCGCGCCGTTGCTCCTCCTGCGCCAGGGCCACCTCGGCGAACACCTCCTCGCCGCGCTGCCAGGCCGCCACCAGTCCGCGAA
>CAYNGQ010000250.1:0-10425 GCA_964396735.1 uncultured Solirubrobacteraceae bacterium
CCGGCGTTCGGCGAGCTCGAACAGGCGGTCCTTCTTCAGGTGCCCCCGCATCCCCTGGGTGCCGGCGAGCACGGTGTAGTCGTAGGACATCGCCACGCACGGGTTGCCATCCACCTCGCCCACGCCCGCCACCAGCCCGTCGGCGGGGGTCTGCGCGATCAGCTCCTCGCGCGGGCGCCGGCGCTCCTGGGCGGCGAAGATCAGCGGGCCGTACTCCACATAGGTGCCCTCGTCCACCAGTTCGGCGAGGTTCTCGCGCGCTGTGCGCCTGCCCTTCTCGCGGCGCTTTTCCACCGCCTCGGGGCGCGCCTCGTCGAGACCCTTCGCGTGGCGCTCGCGCACCGCGGCGAGGTCCGCGCGGGTGGTGCCCGTGTCAGCGGCGGGGCCTGTGGCAGGTGGGGTGGGGCCGGGGCCTTTTGCCGGGGGTTGAGTGCGGCCGGCGGCCGGCGGCATCGTGGGTTCATCGGGCGCGGGTGGCGCTGTGCGATCGTGGGATGGCGGCGGCATCGCGCAATCATTGCGCAGAGTAGGGTGGGCGGGGATGGCAGGCGACGGCTCCCCACCACCTCACGACCCACCGCTTGCCCCGGCGCGGGTGTGGCATCTCTACTCGCTACTCTCGCCCGGCCGCGACGCGCGCGACCTGCGCGCGCTCTACTACCGCCACTTCGGCGATCGCCGCAAGGAGCGCCAGCTGTTCTCCGCCGGTGCCTTCTTCCTCACCTTCGGCGCGGTGCGCGGGATCACACACGCGATCCGCGCCGAACGGGGGCCGTTCCGCAACATCACCCCGGGGGGCCGACACATCCACCACATGACCTTCGGGATCACCGGCCTGCTGTCAGTCGGCTACCTGTGGATGCTCGAGATCGGGGTCAGCGAGGAACGGCGCTCCTCACGGGTGACCGCCGCGGTGTACGGAGCGGGCGCGGCGCTGACGCTCGACGAGTTCGCGCTGTGGCTCAACCTCGCCGACGACTACTGGACCAAGCAGGGCCGCGAGAGCATCGACGCGGTCGCGCTGTTCGGTTCGCTGCTGGTGCTCAGCGTGCTCGGTGGGGGCTTCTTCAGGGAGCTGCTGCACCCCGAGCGCGAGATTAGAGCAGGCGGCACAGGGTAGAGAGGTCATACCCAAGCCAGGTGCCAACAGGAGGGATTTCTTGCCATGGACCTACTACTGCTTCTGATTATCGTATTGATCGTCCTCAGCCTTGCTGGTGGCGTCTTCGTCAATCCGTTCGTACTCCTCTTGCTCGTTGTGGTGGCGTGGCTGTTGGTGGGCCCCTACCGCGGTCGTCGTGCCCGCCTGTAGAGAAGTGACGTTCTCCGGATGGCGGTTGGCTGGCCGGGCGGGCCGTGTCAGGACATCATGGGCCCGCTCGGAAGCACAACCCACAGCCTCTGCGCGAGCTCGACCACAATCCCTGGATCGAGCTCGCCGACACTGGCGGAGCCGGTGCGCTCCATCGCCATCGCGAGCTCGCGCCACGCCTGCGCGACCGGTGCGACTCGCACCATCGGACCCCATCCCGTGACCGCGCGCAGCTCGTCCGCACGCGCTCGCGCATCCTCGAGCGTCAGCTCGCCGAACGGGCGATTGGCGCCACGGATGAACACTTCACGCTTGACGATTCGATCGAGCTCGGCACGGGACTCGGCCACAGCATCGGCACCCTGCTCTCCGGGATCGGTCATGGCATCGGCTATCGGGTCATCGCAGATGCGTCCATGCGCCGGAGGCGGCTGTTCGCGGGGCTGTCACGCGTAAGTGGCTGTTCGCGAGGCAGTGCGCCGGCGGCCGTTCGCGGGGGCGGTCGTGCGCAAGTTGCTGTTCGCGGGCTGTCATGAGTGAGTCGCCATACGCCGGGCCGCTATCGCCGCTTGGCCGTAGGAGATCCCGCCGTCGCCGATCGGCAGCCGTTCGGGTGTGATCGCACGCAGGCCCGCTGCGTGCAGGCCCGCCACCACCGTCTCGAGCAGGCGCCGGTTCTGGAACACACCCCCGGAGAGCACAACCAGGTCCCTGCTCTCCGTGGAAGCGGCGCGGATCAACGCCTCCACCGTCGCGGCGCTCAGTGAGGCGTGGAAACGACTCGCAACCGCGCCGAGCGCCACCCCCGCCTCGATGTCGGCGTTGAGGAGGTGGATCGTCTCCCGCGGGTCGATCACGATCAGCTCGCCGTCGTGGATAAGCGAGATCGGATAGCGGTTGCGCTCGGTGGGGTCGCACGCGGCCTCGAGCTCGATCGCCGCCTGTCCCTCGTAGTTGGCGTGAGCACGCAATCCACACAGTGCGCCAACCGCGTCGAACAGGCGTCCCATGCTCGTGCTCACGGGGGACTGCATGCCGGTATGCACCAGCTGGGCCACCTGGCCCCACGCTCGCTCCTCCACGCGGCCTCGCAGTGCGAGCGGGATTTCTGGTGGGCACTCACTCTCATCTGCGGCCGACAGCCACGCGCACGCCATCCGCCAGGGTTCCCGGATCGCGCGCGCGCCGCCCGGGAGGCGAACCGGCAGGAGCATCCCCACGCGGCGGAAGCCTTCGAGATCGCCGAGCAGCAGCTCGCCACCCCACACGGTCCCGTCGAGCCCGTAGCCGGTTCCATCGAAGATCGCCCCCACAGCGCTGCCCTGCTCTCCGTGCTCGGCCAGGCATGCGGCCAGGTGTGCGTGGTGGTGCTGGACGCCGATCAGCCGCTCGGTGTCGCGGTCGATCGCGTACTTGGTCGAGAGGTACTCGGGGTGGTGGTCGTGCACAACCACCTCGGGCTCCACCCCGAGCAGCCGCTTGAAGTGCTCGATCCCCTCGGTGAACGAGCACAGAGTCTCGTAGTTCTCCAGATCGCCGATGTGGTGTGACACCCAAGCGCGGGGTCCCTTCGCCAGGCAGAACGTGTTCTTGAGCTCCGCGCCACAGGCGAGGATCTCATGGTCGGCGCTGTCGGGGAGCGACAGGCCCGCGGGCACGTACCCGCGTGAGCGCCTCAGCGTCAGCTTGCGCGGACCGCCTGCAGCGTCCACCACGCGCAGCACCGAGTCATCGGTGCGGGTCTGGATCGGGCGATCGTGGACGAGCAGCAGGTCTGCGATGTCGCGCAGGCGGGCCGTCGCGTCCTCGTCGCGATAGGCGATCGGCTCCTCGGAGGCATTGCCGCTGGTCATCACCAGTGTCGCGTCCGTGCCGAAATCGGCGAGCAGCAGGTGGTGAAGTGGGGAGTAGGGCAGCATCACGCCCAGCTCTTGCACACCAGGAGCAACTGATGGCGCAACCGCCGCACGCGGGAGTCGCGGGGCGAGCACGATCGGTCGCTCGGGGCTGCACAGCAGCGCCCGCTCGGCCTCGCCGAGACGCACGAGCCTGCCCGCGGCCCGCGCCGTGGCGACCATCAACGCAAAGGGCTTGTCCTCGCGGTGCTTGCGCGCGCGCAGCGTGGCGACCGCCGCCTCGTCGTTGGCGTGGCAAGCAAGGTGGAATCCCCCGATCCCCTTGATCGCCACGATCCGTCCCTCGCGCAGCGCCTCGGCGGCGGCACGCACCGGATCGCCGGTGGGCCCGAGTGGAGCCTGCTCTCCGTCCATGCGCGACAGCGACATCGAAGGCCCGCACCGCGAACAGGCGTTGGGCTGCGCGTGGAAGCGGCGGTCGGCCGGATCCTCGTACTCGGCCCGGCAGTGCGCGCACATCGTGAAGCTCGCCATCGTCGTGAATGGACGGTCGTAGGGGATCCCGCGGACGATCGTGAAGCGCGGGCCGCAGTTGGTGCAGTTGATGAATGGGTAGCGATAACGACGGTCGTGGGGGTCGAACAGCTCGCGCAGGCAGTCGGCGCAGGTTGCGCTGTCGGGTGTGACGGGCACGTCGATCGCTCCGCCGCGCGGGCTGTCGAGAATCGCAAATCGACTGTCGCCGTGCGGCTCGCGCTCCTCGGTGAGCATCCGCTCGATCGCCGCCAGCGGCGGCGCTTCGGGGCCGAGGAGCGCCAGGAACTCCTCGACCGACGAAGCACTGCCCTCTACCTCAATAAGGACCCCGTGGGGATCGTTGAGGACGAAGCCCGCGAGCCCCTGCCGGCCTGCCAATCGGTAGACGTAGGGTCGGAAGCCGACTCCCTGCACGGTTCCCTGCACCCGCACGCGGGCGCGCCGCACGAGCGTGTCTGGGCCGGCCGCGGGCGCCCCGACGCTCAAGACGCGCCTCCATCGACGCTTGCGGGAGCCCGGACGCTCACTGCCTGCCTCCGTCGCCGCCCGTGGGAGCCCGGATGCTCACGGCTTGCCTCCTCCTCCGCCCGCGGGGGCCCGGACGCTCACGACTTGCCTCCGTCGCCGCTCGCCAGCTCGACGAGCTCCCGCAGCACGTGGTAGGCGCTGGCCTGGGCCTCCTGGATGCGCGGGATGTGCTCCGAGCGGGTGATCAGCACGTGGTCGGCCAGGTGCCCCGATCCCACGCGTCCTCCGTCGTAGCCGACCAGCGCGATCGTCTCGAGGCCCTGGCGGCGCGCCTGACCGAGCGCATCGATCACGTTGCGCGAGTTGCCGGAGGTGGAGAGCGCCAGCAGCGCATCGCCGCGCAGCCCGTAGGCGATCACCTGACGCGAGAAGATCGCGTCGATGCCGATGTCGTTGGCGATCGCCGTCAGGATGCCGGGGTCCTCCGTCAGATCGATCGCCGGCCGAGCCCTACCGGTCCCGCCCGCTGCTCCCGCCGCACGAAAATCCGCGACCACGTCCATCGCGTCGGTGGCCGAGCCACCGTTGCCGATCGCCAGCAGCTTGCCCCCCTGCTCGAAGCTCTGCAGCAGTGCGCGCGCCGCATCCAGCAGCTCCTGGCGGTTGCCCGTGAGCGTCTGCGCCCGCAGCGCGCCGATCTCATGCGCCTTCAGCAGCGCCGAGCAGCGCACGTCCTCGATCACGGGCTCGAGCTCCTGCTCGCGCTCGTCCAGGAACGGGTAGAGAAAGCTCGACGCACCGGCGTCGTGAATGCGGCGGGCGTCGCGGCCCGCGAGCAGACCGCGATGCTCGAAGAAGACGTGCACCAGCTCCCACAGCACGTGATAGAGGGTCTCGACCAACTCCTGGCGGACGTACCCATCGTCGCTCGGAGGCTCGAACTCCCACGCCGCGCCGAGGGGCATGAAGGCGATCGTCAAACATCCGTGCCGGCGGGCCAGTGTCATCGCCCGGGCGATCTCGGCCGTGTCGTCGTCCTGCCCGGCAAACGCGATCGCGATGTCATCCTCGCGCGCGAGCAGCTCGAGTTGGGAGCCCAGCTCGCCGCCGGCTCCCGTCAGGGCAATCGCGGGCAGCGCGCGCTTGCCGACGATCACGGGGTGGACGAACTCGACCGCGACGTGACGCGCGTCCGAGCGCGCCGCCGCGGAGGCCCCGAGTGCGATCAGCCGACCGCCGCGCGCGAAACGCTCGGCCATCCGGTGGCAGAGGCGCGCGAGTCGCTCGGCCTCCTGTGCGAAAAACAGGCTGTTGGCCTCCGTACGCCGCGCAAGCAGCGCGTCGAGATGTGCCGACAGCGCGCTGTCGGCGGGAGCAGCCGATGTCAAGCGGGGCGCGCCCTCAGGTAGGTGGGTGGTCGGTGTCAAGCGGTTACCTCTGGCGTGGGGTGGGTGGTCGCCACTAGGCGGGGGACGCCTGCGGGCGAGTGCGTTGTGGATGTCAAGCGGGCGCCCCCTCGCGCGAGCGGGCGGCGACGTCGGCCAGCCAGTCGCGCCACGCCTCGATGCCCTCTCCGGTGCGGGCGCTCACCAGCCGCAGCTGGGCGCCCGGGTTGACCTGGTCGACGTTGTAGTGAAATAGATCGAGGTCATAGTCCAGATGGGCCAGCAGATCGATCTTGTTGACCAGCACCAGATCGCAGGTGCGGAACATCAGCGGGTACTTGAGCGGCTTGTCCTCGCCCTCGGTGACCGACGACACCATCACCCGAGCGTCTTCGCCGACCCTGAACTCCGCCGGGCACACCAGGTTGCCCACGTTCTCGATCACCAGCAGGTCGATCTCTTCCAGCGGCAGCTCCGGCAGCGCCGAGCGCACCATGTTGGCGTCGAGGTGGCACTCGCCGCCGAAGCCCGGATCGGTGTTCAGCTGGGTGACCGGCACGTGCAGGCTGGCCAGCCGGTCGGCGTCCAGCGACCCCTGGACGTCACCCTCGAGCACCCCGACGCGAACGCCCGGGATGTCGTCTACCACCCGTTCGAGCAGCGACGTCTTGCCGGCGCCCGGCGCGCTCATGAAGTTCACCACCTTCACGCCGGCGCGGTCGAAGTCGGCGCGGTTGGCGCGGGCGATCGTGTTGTTGGCGTCCAGCGCATCCTCGACGATCCTTATTTTTGTGCGATGCATGTGGCTGCCTCCTCGACCTCGATTGACTGCACTTCGAACTCGTTCCCGCTGGCCACCTCGACGTCGGCGCCACCGCACGTCGGGCAGCGGAACGCCGGGACCTCGATCTCCCACTCGCGCTCACACCGCGCGCAGCGCAGGCATGCCTCGACGATCTCCTGCTCGAGCTGCGCGCCTTCGCAGATCGTTCCGCGGGCGACGAACTCGAAATAGAACTCGAGCGTGTCGGGAGCTACCTGGCGCAGACGCCCGACGCGCAGCGTGACGAGGCTGACGCGTCGCCCCCCGGCGTGCTTGACGGCCGTGTTGAGCACTGCGCTGCTGAGCGACAGCTCGTGCACCGCGTCACTCCGCGGGTTCCAGGGTGGCGCCCGAGCGCAGCTCATCGACTGTCTCGAACACCAACTCGACCGCCCGCTCCACCGCCGACTGCACGTCCGCCGAGAGTCCCAAGCCGAGCTCCTGCACCTCGGCGGGCTCGCACGCGATCACCACGACCCTGCCGGGCCACGCTCCGATCGACCTGACGAAGCGCAACACGGTTTGCGGATCCATGCCGTGGGGGTTGATCGCCTCGCCGTCGTCGATCTTGCCCGCGACCGACTCCTCCGGCACCTCCATCACGTACAGCGTGCCCGGCTCGCCGCCCTGGCGGCTCACATCGAGGATCACGAGCGCGTTGTAGCCGCGCATCACCTCGTACGCCAGGTCGAGGCCGCCGGTGCCGGCGTCCATCACCGCGACACCCTCGGGCAGCTGCTGCTGTGCAAGCCTCCGCGCCACCTCTCCGCCGAAGCCGTCGTCGCGCAGCCAGGCGTTGCCGACTCCGGCGAGGAGAATCCGCGGCTGGCGTCGAGGACGTGCTCCAGCAGGGCCGTCAACGCTCATGAGGGACTCGTGGGAGCGGCCCGGATGGCTCACTGCAACACCTCGACCTCGGGTGCGAAGAAGAACAGGAAGCGGCCGCTCTCGCGCAGCAGCTCCTGTCCAGGGTCGTCGTCGATCGTCACCCCGAGGTGCGTCTTCCCGTCGTAGTCGACCATGATGCGCTCGATCGTCGCCGTGCGCCCGTCGAGCATGCGGGCGTGCAGGTCGGCGTCCGGGCCGGGGCGGATCCTCACCTTGCCGCCGCGAGCAAAGCGCACCCCCGCGACTTCGGCGTGCTGCTCGCCGGCCTGCGGATCGACGAGGTCCGGGGGCGCCTCGGGCGGGGTGTTGGTGACGGGGTCGCGCAACGTCACGCGCCCGTGCAGCGCAAGAATGTCATCCGGAGTGGCGGCCGCCGCGCGCGCCACCATCTCCCGCACGAGCGGGTCCTGGCGCTCGATCTCCTCGCGCTCGGCGTAGCTGAGGGTCCTCACGTGCAGCAGCAGCGCCTCCTCGATCTCGGTCGAGTCGAACATTCCGCCGCGGCTCTCGGGTGCGATCCGCGGGTGATCGGGGAGCACGATCGCGGCGCCGATCACTGCATCGTCGGTGGCGCTCGCCAGCACCGGGAAGGTATTGACGCTCCCGCACGAGCACTCCAGCGGCGAGCTGAAACGCCCACCCGACACGCGTAGGATCGGATGCGTCGAGAGCAGCGAATGCGCAAGCGCGCCGGAGCGGTCGAGGCCCTGCGCGCACGGCGTGCGATTCTCGACCGCCAGCGTCACTTCGTAGCTGCCGGAATGGAGCTCATGCGCGCTCAGTCCGAGCGCGAGGAGCAGTCGCCAGGGAGACTCCTGCGCGATCTCGACCTCGCGCTGCATGCCGGGCCGGCTGGATGCGCCGTTCGCGCCGGGCTGACCCGACTGTCCGGGCTCCCCGGTCGCGGACGACGCGGCGAGGACCCCAACCGTGACGTCCGCCAGCCGCACGCGATGCGCGGCGGCCTCGTGGCGCTCGCCGGCGGCGGCGAGGAACCTGACCTCGGCGCTGAGCACCGCCTCGGGCGGGGCCCGCAGCTCGCAGCGCAGCTCGAGGCGCTCGAAGGTGCTGGGGAGCGCGGCGGCGTAGGTCGGCGGGTAGAGGATCCCGAACGGTGTCGGGGTGGCGTTCTTGGCGGCTCCGGGAGTGTAGGGGTACAGCGCGTATCCCTCATACAGCAGCGCGTCGATCAGCTGCTCCAGCGACTCACACATCGTGAGCCTCGTCGAGCAGACGCTGCACGCAGGCGTCATATGTGGGCAGGCCGCGCGCGACCCGTTCGCGCTCGAGCGCCTGCAGCGTCTGCGAGCGCAGCGCCACCCAGCCGGCGTTCGGGTAGTGGTGCTCGATCGTCTCCCGCCACACGGCGACCGGCAGGCGGTAGTCGACCGAGCACGACCACGGCACCAGCACCATCCGCAGACCGCCCCGCTCGTTCGGGTAGTACACCATGCCGTTGAAGTGCAGCGCGAGCGGCGCCTCGCCATCGGGGAGCGAGTAGAGGTACTTGGCCGCGGCGACCTCCAGGTCGTAGCCGCAGGCGATCGGCACCGCCACGGTGGTCGCGCCGGTGAACGCGGGGACAACCACGTCGAGCTGCGCCCACACAAGGCTGTGCGTCGTCACCGCCCAGCGCTCGGGCGCGCCGAACAGTCCGGCGAGGCGCTCGCGCGTGAGGTCGTCGTAGCCGCGCCTGGCGGGCTCGATCATCAGCTGAATCCTGAGGGCGATCATGTACACCTCACGTCCGCTCGGCTCGCCCACCTGCAGGTCGAGCATCAGCATCGGCGCCGCCGCGTAGCGCAGCGGACGCACTCCCAGCACCTCGAACTCGAGCTCGGGTCCCGTGGGCGCGGCTGGGCCCGGTGGGTGCTCTGCGAGGACGTCGGGCTGTACGTTCATACGGCCACCGCCTCGGCGCGCAGCTCGTCAAAGAAACCGGACACAGCCTCTCCCACCTTGGGGCCCCCGGAGATCCCCTCCCAGTTGACCTTGATCGTCCCGGTGAGTGCGTAGCAACGGTCGATCGGCGCGATCGAATAGGTCGGAGGGTCAGACAACCGGTTGACGATCAGTCCCTCGATGTCGGGCTCGAGGTCGGCCAGGATCGGATTGAGCTCGACCATCCGGCTCCAGGAGGAGAAGTGCAGCTCGCTCTCAGTCGCGCCGCCCGGACTCGGATACAGGGCGACTACGCAGCCGGTGATGCTCGAGTCCATGAAGAACGCGAGCCCGATCGGAATCTGGAAGCTCGCCCACAGCTCGTCGGGGAGGTCGAGCTCCGGAAGCCACAGCTTTCGTCCTCCTGTCGGGCGATACTCGGCATCGCCGGAGCGCAGCGCCCAGCAGATCTCGCACACGCACTCGATCCTGCGCTCCACCAGG
Organism: uncultured Solirubrobacteraceae bacterium; assembly: GCA_964396735.1. GTDB lineage: Bacteria > Actinomycetota > Thermoleophilia > Solirubrobacterales > Solirubrobacteraceae > Palsa-744. The sequence goes on from CAYNGQ010000250.1 coordinate 9,655, forward strand.
TTCAGCAGGTGACGGTGGTCCTCGGGGATCGTCGTTTGGCAGAGATCGCACCGCTCCTCGCTCGCCGGCGCGCGGGCGTTGTTCAGAGCGGATGCTCCATGCCTCTCGCCATTCGCCGTGACGTCTGCCTGAGCAGGAGCGCGCGACATCGGCGTCTCGATGGCGTCGTTGGCATGTGACCCGAGTGCCGGGGGAGGCGACATCGCCATCGGCAGCTCGACGGTGCGGGCAGGTGGTGGCTCGGGTGCCGGCCTGCCGGTGGCCAGTGGGAGCGAGGGACCTGTGGGTACGCCAGTGGCAGAGTCCGTCATGCCCTCCACCTCGAGGCCCTCCAGATCGGGGGCCGCCTGCTCGAGCGCCTGCTTGATCGCGAGCTCGAGCGTGACCGTCGAGGCGGCGCAACTGGAGCAGCTGCCGCGCAGGCTGATCCGCGCGACTCCCTGCTCGAGTGAGAGCAACTCGACGTTGCCGCCGTGGGATTCCATGTAGGGGCGCACCTGCTCGAGCGCTCCCTGCACCCGCTCCAGCAATGGCACAGGGTGCAGATCGTGGATCATCAGGAGCGCCGCCACCGACTCCTCCTCGGCGAGCGCGACCGCGAGGCGTCTGCCCTCCTCGCCCGCGGCGAGCAGTGAGTCGACGATCCGCTCCAACCCGGCGCCGTACATCTGCACGACCGCGGACACCAGCTCCTCGGCGAGCTCGCGTGTCGCGGGATCGCCGGCCGAGTCGAGCTTCTCCTGTAGCTCCTGCACGCGCAGGAATAGCCCA
>CAYNGQ010000251.1:0-4516 GCA_964396735.1 uncultured Solirubrobacteraceae bacterium
CCGACTACACGCGCTGCTACCTGCCAGCGGGCGCGGCGAGCACGGGAGAGCTGGTGGAGGTGAGCGTGGAGGAGCTGCACGCGGACGGCCTGCGCGCGACGCCGGTGTGATCCGCGGCTATCCTTGGCCCACAGGTGAGCATCGAAGAGCAGCTCAAGGGCGATCTGTCCACCGCCATGAAGGCGGGGGAGAAAGAGCGCGTGGGCGCGCTGCGGATGGTGCTCTCGGAGCTGCAGAAGGACGCCAAGCTCGGGGGCGGCGACGAGCTGGCGGTGCTGCGCCGCGAGCGCAAGCGCCGCCTGGAGGCCGCGGATGCCTACCGCGAGGCCGGACGCGAGGAGCTGGCGGCCAGCGAGCGGGGCGAGGCGGAGCTGATCGCCGGCTACCTGCCGGCGGAGCTCGGCGACAGCGAGCTGCGGGAGATCGTCGAGCGGGCGGTGAAGGACAGTGGGGCCGAGTCGGTCAGAGACATGGGACGCGCGATGGGGGTGGCGATGGCCGCGGTCGACGGCCGTGCGGACGGCAAGCGCGTCTCGGGATTGGTGCGGGCTGCGCTCGACGGATGAGGACCCAGATCGAGTTGCCGGGCGAAGTCGCGGCGGAGCTGGCGGGCAGCCAGGACGCCGTATTGAGAGCGCTGGAGGGGCACCTCGAGTGCAGGGTGTTCCTGCGCGGCAACCTCTTGACGCTCGATGGATCGGAGGGGGAGATGCGCGCCGGTGAGCGAGTGGTGAAGGAGCTCTCGGAGCTGATCGCGCGCGGGCATGAGATCGGCCCTGGGACGATCGCGGCGGTGACCGGGGCGCTCGATGCGCACGAGTCCCCGGCGAAGGTGCTGGAGGACGTGGTGTGGCGCCACCGCTCGCTGCGGGTGGCGCCGAAGACCGTCAACCAAAAGCGCTACGTGGACTGCATCCGCGAGCGCACGATCACCTTCGGGGTCGGCCCGGCGGGCACCGGCAAGACCTTCCTGGCGGTGGCGATGGCGGCGGCGGCGCTGTCGCGCAACGAGGTCAACCGGATCATCCTCACGCGCCCGGCGGTGGAGGCGGGCGAGCGGCTGGGCTTCCTGCCGGGCGACCTGATGGCGAAGGTGGACCCCTACCTGCGCCCGCTGTTCGACGCGCTGCACGACATGCTCGACCCGGAGAAGGTGACCCAGTACCTCGAGCGGGGGGTGATCGAGATCGCGCCGCTGGCGTTCATGCGCGGGAGAACGCTCAACGACTCCTTCGTGATCCTCGACGAGGCGCAGAACACCACGCCGGAGCAGATGAAGATGTTTCTCACGCGGCTGGGCTTCGGCTCGCGCATGGTCGTCACCGGTGACGTCACCCAGATGGACCTGCCGCCCGAGCAGCAGTCCGGTCTGATCGCGGTCGGGGAGGTGCTGGGCACGGTGGAGGGGATCGAGTTCGTGCGCTTCGGCGGAGAGGACGTGGTGCGCCACAAGCTGGTGCAGCGGATCGTCGAGGCATACGACGCGCACTCCCAGCGCGACGCCCGGGAGATCCGCGCAGCGGATCGCCGCAGGTCGTAACGAGTGCGGCCGTGAGCGGTGGTATGCGGGAGGACTTTTTTGATGAGGACCCCCGCAAGGGGGGTCGGGGATGGGTCGGTTTGTGGCCGATGGGCGGTTGGCCTCGCCGCCGCGGCTGCTGTGGGGGCTGAGGCGGGATGAGCGGTGGAGCGCCGAGAGGGAGGACGCTCGAGGTGGAGCTGTTCGGAATGGAGGCGCTGGGCGTGCGGGCCCCGAGAGAGGAGAGCGTGCGGCGGCTGTGCGCCCTCGCCGCGGCCTGCGCGGGCATCGACGACGGGCACGTGGCGGTCGAGTTCGTCGACGCCGAGCGCATCGCCCAACTGAATGAGAATCACCGGGGCAAACGCGGCCCGACGGATGTGTTGTCGTTCCCGATCGACGGCACCACCGCTCAGGCGGGGGTGGTGCGGGAGCTGGGCGACGTGGTCATCTGCGCCGAGCACACCGAGGATCTGAGCGAGGCGATCGTGCATGGAGTGCTGCACCTGGTGGGGATGGACCACGAACTGGACGATGGGGAGATGCTGGCGATGCAGGCTGAGCTGCTGCGATGGGAGGCCCTACCGGCGAGCAGGGTCGCTCAGCGGGCCGGCCCATGACGGCGGGGCGCCAGACCCGCGCGGGCTTCGTGGCGCTGGCGGGCCGCCCCAACGTGGGCAAGTCGACGCTCGTCAACGCGGTGGTGGGAGGCAAGGTGGCGATCGTCTCCGACCACGCGCAGACGACGCGCCGCGCGATCCGCGGTGTGCGCACCGAGGGCGACTGCCAGATCGTGCTGGTGGACCTGCCCGGGGTGCAGCGCCCGCGCGATGGGCTGACGGCGCGCATGTCCCAGCGGGTGCGCGAGGAGCTGCAAGGCGCCGACGCGGCGCTGCTGATGCTCAACGGCGAGCAGGGCGTGGGTCCCGGGGACCGCTTTATTGCACGCACGCTTCAGGGGCCAGGCCCGATGGCGATCGCTGTCAACAAGGTCGATCGGCTGAGTCGCGCCGAGACGCTCGCGGCATTGCAGGGCGCAGTCGACCTGGGTCTCGACGCAGAGGTGTTCCCGGTGTCGGCCCGCACGGGAGAGGGCGTCGGGCAGCTGGTCGAGCATCTGCGGCAGCTGCTGCCGGAGAGCCCCTTTCTGTTCGAGGCCGACACGCGCTCGGATCAGTCGCCCCAGCTGATGGCGGCGGAGCTGATCCGCGAGGCGGCGATCAGGCGCACCTTTCACGAGCTGCCCCACGCGGTGGAGGTGGTGGTGGAGGAGATCGAGCGTGCGCGCGAGGGGGTGGCTCGGGTGCGGGCGCTGATATGGGTCGAGAGCGACTCCCAAAAGGCGATCGTGGTGGGCGCGCGGGGACGGATGATCAAGGCGATCGGCAGCGCCGCGCGGGGAGAGCTCGAACGGGAGCTCGGTGCCAGGGTGCACCTCGACCTGTCGGTGAGGGTGCGGCGCGATTGGCGCCGCGACGATGGCCTGCTCGATCGCCTGGGGATCGAATAGCGCGTATCTGAGCATAGGCGAGCGAGCGAGTGAGGGAGTGCCGGAGTAGCGGCGAGCCTCTCGTATGCAGGCCATCGAACGCCCCCCACGGGCACTGCCGAAGAGGATTGACGGTACGGTCCGATTATGGGATTTTATTCTCAAGATATCTGAACCGTTCGCTCAAAAGCTGCATCGCGGCGCGGTTTGGTGTACGGTTTATGTAACGCATTGTCCGGGGGGTAGGAAACGTTGTCCTACGACGTGAGGAACCCAAGAGCTAGTCATCAAAGGGGGCCGGCGGGAAAATGTCAGCAAAGATCGCAGTGCTGGGGCTGGTGATCGAGGAGCCCGGCCCCGCCCATCGTCTTACGGCCAAGTTGCGCCAGCGACTCTCATCGGCGGGCTTTGTCGACTCCAACGTCTACTCGGCGCTCACGCGCTTGGAGCGCGATGGTTTCGTGCGCGCGGTCGGTGAGGAGGCGCTGGAGCAGGCACACGGGGTTTCTCAGGCGGGGGCACCAATGTCATCGGGACGAGGGGCTGTCGCGAGGCCGCAGCTGGCCGCCGTGGGCGTGCGCGGAGTCGCCGCGGCACCGGCCGAGCAGATCGGCATGAGGCGCCAGCAAGCCGTCGCGGGAAGGCCGCGCTCCGCCTCACGGCGGACGCCGGGCTCGCGTTCTGACTCGCGTTCCTTCGAAGCGACGCCCGCCGGCGTGCGGCACTTCGAGGAGTGGCTGCTCAGATCCTCGACGGCGCCGCCGCTGCGCGACGAGTTGCATATGAAGGTCGCCCTCTGCCAGCCCCACAATCTGCCGCGGCTGGTGGAGTTGGTCTACGGGCAGGAGCTGATCTGCCTGGGACGCGTGCAGGAGCTCAAGCGCACCTTCGAGCGGATGCGTCCCCCGGCGCCCAACAGGTGGTCGGGGCTGGTGCTGGTGCACATCCGCGATGCGGAGCTCTCGTTCTGGGAGGCGCGGCTGACTTGGTTGCAGGGCGTGCGGGAATCCCTGGAAAGCATGCACGCCGAATACGAGCGCGCCACCAGGGCCGTTGGGCTGCGTGCCGAGCCCGGTGTGTCGGCCGCGCCATCGGCTGCACTCGCTTCCCCGTCGGCGGGGCTCGCTGCGCTCAGGCGCGCCGGCGCGCGGCGCTCGGCAGGCTGAGGATGTCCTTGGTGTCCTGCGATCAAGGAGGAAGTCGTCGGTCGGTGAGTCGCCTGGTGGACTCCGCCACCGCCAGCGCGCGGACACTCGATCAGCGACGCGCATTTTCTGCTGGGTTGAGTATGTTGTACACGAAGTGCTGGCAAAGCGCAGACCATCGGTCCGCGAGCGGGAGCCATTCGGGGAGGTGAGGGTGGACGCTCTGCTGTCGCTCAAAGGCGTCGGCAAGAGCTACTGGCGGGGCGACACCGAGGTGAGGGTGCTTCGCGACGTGACGCTCGATGTGCGGGCGGGCGAGCTCACGGCGGTGTGGGGCACCCGTGGGTCGGGCAAGTCGACGCT
>CAYNGQ010000252.1:0-11171 GCA_964396735.1 uncultured Solirubrobacteraceae bacterium
GAATCGTGCCAGTTCTCATCACGCTCGACCTGCCCGCGACCAGCGGTGTACCTGCGGAATCCCAAGCGAAGCTGATAAAGATGGATCCCACCCCAACGATGAGCTCCTCTCCCCCCTCCCCATGACCCAAGAGCTGTGGACTGCGATGGATCGCTACATCTGCGATCGCCTGATTCCCGAGGACGCCGCGCTCGACGCCGCCGTCGCGGCCTGCGAGGCCGCCGGCCTCCCGCCGATCGCGGTCACGCCCGCGCAGGGCAAGCTGCTGGAACTGCTGGTGCGCATTCACGGCGCCCGCCGCATCCTCGAGCTCGGCACGCTCGGCGGCTACAGCACGATCTGGCTGGCGCGCGGGCTGCCAGCGGACGGGAGCATCGTGACGCTCGAGCTCGATCCCCACCACGCCGAGGTCGCGACGGCCAACCTGGTACGCGCCGGCGTGGCGGAGATGGTGCAGCTGCGCGTGGGGGCCGCACTGCAGACGCTGCCCGAGCTGCACGCCGAGGGCGCCGGGCCATTCGATCTGATCTTCATCGATGCCGACAAGCGCAACTACCCGGGGTATTTGGAGTGGTCGCTGAAGCTCTCCCGCTCAGGGAGCGTAATCATCGGCGACAACGTCGTGCGTGGCGGCGTGATCCTCGAGCCCGACGGCTACGATCCGCGCCTCGGCGAGGGGGGCGTGCAGGAGGTGCGCCGCTTCTACGACATGCTCGCCGCCGAGCCCCGGGTGAGCGCGACCGTCGTCCAGACGGTGGGCGAAAAGGGCCACGACGGCTTCGCCATCGCATTGGTCGGCGGCGACGCAGACGAAGACTCCCCTTGACCGAGGGAGGACGAAGATGCGGATCCCGCAGCGGCTCGCGGATAGGCAAAGAGCTCCGCTGCGGCTGCTGCTCGCCCCGGTCGGGCCGCTCGTGGCGTGGGTGGAACGCCTCGCGGCGATCCAGGCGGTCGATCGCGGCGTGGCGCTCGGAGCGCTCGCGTTCAGCTCCCTGTTTCCGCTGCTGATCGTCTACAGCGCGGTGGCGCCGGCGATCGCCTCGCGTGACCTCGCCGAAGGGATCGTCAAGCGCCTCTCCCTCTCCGGCTCAGCCGCGCAGAGCGTGCGCGAAGTGTTTGCCCCCTCCTCGACTGTCGCTCACAGCGTGACCGTGATCGGCTTCGTGCTCGTGCTGTTCTCGGCACTGTCGCTCGCGCGTGCCCTGCAGCGGCTGTACGAGCTCTCCTACGAGCTGCCCGCGATCGGCATTCGTGGCACTCCGTGGCATCTGCTGTGGATCGCGATGATCCCCGTCTACATCAGCCTACGGCCAGTGGTGGCGGGGCTCGCCGGCGGCTGGTGGCATGTGGGCGGCTCGCTGCTCGTGGGGGTCGTGGCGTGGCTGGCGACGCCGTATTTGCTGCTGGAGCGGCGCCTGGAGTGGCGGGAGCTGCTCCCGGGCGCGGTGCTGGCGGCATTCGGGATGACCGCGCTGATGGGCTTCTCGTTGGTGTATCTCCCCCACTCGCTCAGCGCCTCGGCCAAGCAGTTCGGTACGATCGGCGTCGCCTTTGCACTGTTGAGCTGGCTGGTGCTGGCCGGCTTCGTGCTGGTCGGCAGCGCCGCCGGCGGGGCGGTTGCGCGGCGGCTGCTCAAAGATCGTCACTGAGCAGCTGCAATCACGACATGCCAACGATTTACGGCTGCCGGCGAGATCTTGAGCCTGTGCCACATGTTTTCGCCAGATGCTGGCCCCGAGGGCGGCCGGTTGACGTGTGACTATCCCCCACCTCGCTCGTCGTCGCGACGGTAGCCGACGCGCGCGGAGATGCGATCCGCGGTGGCGATCAGATGCGGGCCCAGATGTTCGACCAACTGCTCCAGGGAGATCATCGAGCTGTGCGCCTGCATGCCCACGGCGGCGATCGTCTCGCGCGTCTCGGTGCGCACCGGCGCGTCGATCTCATACAGCCCGGGCGCCAGCTCCTCGTTGCTGACGACCAGCGCCTCGCCGCGGATGCCTGCCAGCTCGCCGCGCAGCGCAGTCTTGTTGGCGATCGTGCGGGGTCCCCACTGGTCGAGCGTCAGCTCCGCGATCAGCCGGCGCCGCTCAGCGTCGGGCAGGCTCGCCAGCAGCAGCTTGCCGATCGCGCAGCAATGCGGCGGCAGGCGCGAGCCGGCGCTGAGGTCGAGGTCGATCAGGGGCTGTCCCCGGCGTGCCGCGCGGATACGCTCGCGGTATAGGAGCTCGGGGCCATCGAGCATCCCGATCGCAAGCGTGTAGGGGGCGCGCCGGCTCAGCTCCCGCAGCGGCGCTCGCGCGTGCTCGTGCAGGCTGGTCGAGCTGAGCGCCGACATCCCCAACTGGGTCACCGCCAGCCCCAGGCGGTACTTGCGGCGCGAGCCCTGCACCAGGTGCCCCAGGGCGGTGAGCGTGAGCACGTAGCGGTGGGTGGTGCTGCGGCTCATCCCGAGCTCGTCGGCGAGGTCGGCGATCCCCCACACCGGGCTCTCCGGGGTGAAGCACTCGAGGATCGCGAGGCCGCGCTCCAGCGACTGTGAGTAGCGCGGCTCGCGCAGGTGGGGCACCGGCTCGCGCCACCCCGCCTCCGGCCCGGCAATCGGCGCCGCCGGGGGCCTGCTCACCCGCGGCATCTGCTCCTCCAGCTGGGCCCCACCGGGTGCGCCGAGGGGCTGCGGGCGGCGCAGGCGCTCATCGGCTGGACCCCAGCTGCAGCATCGCGGAGCGGCGATAGCGGCGCGAGCGCGGGTCCTGTTCGAGCAGGCCGATCGCGAGCAGCGTGTGCGCGTAGCGGTGGGTTGTAGAGGTCGGCAGGTCGAGCTCCGCGGCGACTTCCTTGATGCCCCGATCGCTCCCGTCGGCGGGAAACGAGATCAGGACGACCAGCCCGAACAGCAGCGAGCGCGAGACGGTGCGGTCGTCGATCAGCGACGAGGTGGAGAGCTCCCCCGGCGCCGCCAGCCCGGCGAGCAGGTTGGCGCTCTCGGCGCCGGCAGCGCCAGCCGCGGCGATCACGCTCGCGACCTGCTCGGCGGTCAGCCCGAGCGAGACGCCCCGCTCGCTCAAGCCGACCGCTCCCGGATAGCCGACCCCCGTGGCCTCATAAACGCGATCTTGACGCAAACAGAGAGCGCAGATAACTCAACCTGTTTTCATAAAACAAGAATTGCGCAGACAAAACGCAACAGGCAGGAGCTCGTTTCCCACTCGACTCCACGTCTTGCCATCCGCGGATCTGTGGAAGCAGCCGGTCCGATCGCGCCGAGAGCCCGGGCCGAATGGCTACTCGTCGCGCTGTGAGTAGAGCACCCGCCAGATCCGCAGCACTGGCAGCAGCAGCCGCGACAGCGAACCGCCCGCGGCGGCGAGGTTGCGGGTGCTCGCACGCAACCGTGGCGAGCGCGAGCTGTCCTTGGAGAGGTACATCGCAACCATGCACGCCACGATCACCGTGTGCCTGGCGCCGTCGGGCAACGCACGCGCCCGGAGATCGGCCTCATGCACGATCTCGCAGATCCGCTCCACCGCCACCTCGGCGCAGGGATAGTGGGCGATGTAGCTGTGCTGCGCGCCGGCGGCATCGTCGACCTGGTCGGCGTAGCTGTCGAGCATCGTCGCCACCAGCGAGATCCACGGCAGGTAGGCGGCACAGATCGCGCGCACCCGACCCTCCTCGGGTTCCCCTCTCCCGGCGGCAAGCGCCAGCAGGGCGAGCACCGTCAGCCAGCCGCTGGCCGCTGCGGTGGACTCAAACCAAGCAAGCTGCTCCCAGCTGCGCGCCTCGCGCCGCGCCCACTCCCGCAGCGCCGCGTCGCGCCGCTGGGGATCTGGCTCGTGATTGAGGCCCAGCATCCGGGCGAGGGTGGCCGCGTGGATCGCCGGCGAGCGCACATGTCCATAGTGGGGCAGCCGCATACAGCGTTCGCGACAGGCGCCCACGAGCGCGCGCAGGTAGCCGCCATCCTCACGCCAGGGGTGGTGGCGGTAGTAGGCAGACACCGGCCCGCCGGGATCGAGCGCCTCGCTGAGCGCGACGTGCAGCTGGATGCCATTCGCCGGGCCCGCCCGCACGCCGCGCTCGCTGACGGTGTCGAGGAAGTCGGCCATCACCTCGAAGGCGACCAGCAGGCGCAGCAGGTTGGGGCAGCGCCCGTTGGGCAGCGTCCAGAAGAGCGCCGCGCCGTCGGTGCTGGCGCGCTTGCTCTTCAGCGAACGCAGCGCGTCGGCGCGCAGCGCCGCGTCGGGGATGCTCGTGGCGCGCGTGCGCCACCCCCGTACCTCGCGTGCGACGGCGCGCAATCCCCACAGCAGCTCGCGGGCGGTCGCACCCGCGAGCGACCAGAGTTGCCCCGGCGAGGGGTCGGTCGTGTGTCGATGTGAGGGGGTCGTCGGATTGGATCCCTCAACGACTCGGGGACCGTTGCTGCATCTGGCGGCGGCCGCTAGATCGTGCTGACAGTTGTCGGACGCACACGTACCGCAAGATAGCCAGGGATGGCGAGGATTGCCACCGCCGCCGCGCTGACGAGCGCAAAGATCCAGAACGCCGCGAGGCCGCCGACCGAGAAGGCGATCGGGAAGCCCGTGACGCTGGCCAGCGCGTGGCTCAGCAGCAGCTGGCCGTAGAGCCCGAACAGCGCCCCCAGCGAGCAGCCTACCCCCAGCAGCAGCGCACTCTCCCACAGCAGCGCCCGCCACAGCACGCCTCGCTTGTAGCCCTGACGCTTGATGTAGGCCAGCTGTGGCCGGCGCTGCCAGATCATCGAGCCCATCGCCCCCGCCATCGCGAGCACCGCGGCGATCAGCACCAGCGTGCCGATCTGCGCCAGACGCGAGAGCGACTGGCGTGTGGTGGCGTAGTTGGCCTGCATCCGCTCGGAGGCCGTCTGCGCAACCAGTCCGGTGCGCACCCCGAGCGTCCGTTGAATCCGCGTGCGCACCGCCGCGGGCGAGGCCCCCGGCTCGATCTGGACCTGGTAGGCGCTTGCGTCGGGGCTGCCCCACGCGCGCGCGTAGTCGCCCGCGTTGACGACGATCGCACCGGAGGGCCAGGCGAGGTTGGTGCTGAGCGCCGCCACCCGGAACGCGGTCGGGTGCGGGGATGGCAACGTGAAGCGCTCGTCGATTCGCAGATGGTGCGCGGTGGCGAGCGCCTGCGAGAGCACCGCCCAGCCGCCTGCGCGGATCGCGGCGGTGGCGGGGCCGAGCTTGCCCTGCACGAGCTGGCCGACCGGTATCGGGTTGGCCGCGGCCCGCGGCGGGGCCAGCACCCACACTCGACGCGCGCCCCAGTCCAGGAAGCCCCCGCGGTAGACCCCGACGGCGCTGACCCCCGGTATGCGCGAGAGCGCGTGGAGCTCTGGCCTCGCTTCGAAGGGAATCGTCGTGAATGTGTTGGCCGCGCCCTGGGGGCTCACCCACACGGCCGCGTTGGCGTCGATCGCCCGCGCCGAGGCATCGAGGCCGCGCTGCAGGTTGCCTCGCGCTCCCTCGATCGCGACGCTGCCGAACACCGCGACCGCCCCGGTTGCCGCGATCGCAAGCGAGCGCATGCGGTTGTGGGGGGTACGCAGCTCGACGATCGCGATCCGCGTCGACGCCGCGTACAGCGGACGCTGCAGCACCTCGAAGGTGGCGAGAAGCGCGTCGAAGGCGAGTGGCAGCAGCAACAGCAGGCCCACCACGAGCGTGACGCTGCCGAGGATCGCCGACTGCGGCCGCGCGAGCAGGATCGCGGTGGTGATCGCCAGGCAGCCGATCCCCAAGGCCAGGCGCAGCGCCGTGGCGGTCCGATCCCGCGGCCCCAGCCGGCGGCGGGTGGGCGGGGCTCGATTCGCCGGGCCGGGCGCCGCGCGCAGGCGCGGTGTGAGGACCTCGCGCAGGGGGGCCAGCACGCCGATGCAGGCGGCCAGCAGACCGGCGCCGGCGGCCAGCGCCACGCTCTGCCAGGCGACGATCCGCTGTTCGCCGACGGCGAACGCGAATGCGAGGTAGCCAGGGTCGGTGCGGAACACGAGCATCGAGAGCGCCTCGCCGAGCACCAGCCCGAGCAGTATGCCGAGCACGCCGAGCACAAGGGCATCGAACAGCAACACCTGCACGGTCATCGTGCGCGTCGCCCCACGGTGGCGCAGGGTTTCGACCAGGCCGCGGCGCAGGTGGGCGGTGACGAGCATCGCGTTGAACGCGAACATGAAGCCGACGAGCGCGCTGATCACCGAGAACAGCTCCTCGCTCTGGTTGGCGGGCGCCGCGGCGGCGGCGAACAGCCGCGCGTCGATGTCTGTGGGCACCACGTTGAGCGGCCGCCCCGCCGCGAGCGCGTCGAGCTCGGTGCGCACCTCGCGTTCGTGCCGGGGCAGGGCGCGCACGAGGATCCGCGTGATCCTCCCGCGCAGGCCGGTCGCTTCCTGCGCGTACGCCAGCGGCGCGATCGCCAGCGGGCTGCGCACGAGCGCGCCGATGTCGCCCGCGTCGAGCTTCGCCCCCATCAGCGCGGTGAGCCTGCGCGCGCCGATCTCCAGCCCCACCATCTGCAGCGAGTCGACGCCGATCGCTTCAGCCACCGGCGCGGGCAGTGCGAGCACCCGCAGCGTCCCCAGCTGGGTGGCGGTGAAGCCCTGCAGCAGCGCGCCTCCGAGGTTGGCGTAGCGGGGGTCGCTGGCGATCAGTTCCACCGTGCGCCGGCCGTGCGGGCCGATCACGGTGGCGCGCGCTTCGAGCACCGGCTCGACGCCGCTGACGCCGGGCAGACTCCGCACCCGGCCGAGCAGCCGCTGGTCGAAGCCGTGGGGAGCGCGCGCCAGCAACTGCAGGCTGGCACGACCGACGATCCCGTTGGAGAGCTGGCGAATCGAGCCGTCGAGGCTGGTGCTGGCGACCTGCGAGGCGAACAGCAGCGCCACGCCGACGGCGATCCCGAGGATCGCCAGCAGCTCCTGCACGAGCACCAGCCGCGCGCGTAGGCGGGCCCGGTAGATGTAGAGGATCTCCCACGTCGCCATCACTCAGCGGGGGGAGGGCAGGCCATCCTCCCGACCCCCTCCCAACCCTCCCAAGGGCGCTTCGACGCCGCGATGCACGCTTGATGGATGATGTGCATGACGGACATGGGCTAGGAGCTCTGGGAGCTCGTATGCGCCACCTGCTCGGGCAGCTGCTCGGGCCAGTATTCCTGTAGGCGCCCGTCGCGCAGCTCGTGCACGCGGTCGGCGAACGCCGCCACCTGGGGGTCGTGCGTGGCGAGCAGCACCGCGGCGCCGCGCTCGCGGCAGAGCTCGGAGAGCAGCTCCAGCACCTCGCGGCTGCGCTGCGTGTCGAGGTTGCCGGTTGGCTCGTCGGCCAGCACCAGCTTCGGCTCGGTCGAGAGCGCCTGTGCGATCAGCACCCGCTGGCGCTCGCCCATCGAGAGCTGCTCTGTTTGGTGGCGCATGCGCGCGCCCAGGCCGAGGCGTTCGAGCAACGGTTCGATGCGCCGCTCGGCATCGCGGGCGTGTGTCAGCCATAGCTTCAAGCAGGCGTTCTCGATCGCGCGGGCCCCAGCCAGCAGGTCGGAGGGCGCGCCGACGATCCCCACCTCGCGCAGCCGGTAGCCGGCGCCCTCGTTCTCGCACAGCGCGGAGACCTCGCGACCATCGACGAGCACTGCGCCGCTGTCGGGGCGCAGCAGCGCCGCCACCAGCATCAGCAGGGTGCTCTTGCCCGAGCCGCTCGGCCCGTACAGCGCCACCAACTCGCCCGCGGCGATCGTGCCGGAGACGCCGTCCACCGCGCGCACCGGCTCCCCATCGCCGACCTGGTAGTGCTTGACGAGCTCGCGCAGCTCGAGCACCTAGTGGCCCCTCCTGCGGGTTGCTTGATAGTTCATCGTCGGCGTGCGTCGCGCAGACTCGGCTCGGGGCTGCGCGGAAAGTCGATCACGTTCTCCAAGCTCGGCGCGGGGACATCGACCGACAGCGGTGACAGTGGCGACAGGCGCCCGTCGGCGAGCGACAGCACGCGGTGCGAGCAGAGCGCCGCCTCGGCGTCGGAGACCGCCATCAGTACGCCGACTCCGTGGTCTTCGGCGAACGCTCGCACCAGCCGCGCCAGCTCGTCGGTCTCGCGCATCCCGAGCCCGTCGAGCACGTCGTCGATCAGCAGCAGCTGCGGCGTGCCGGCGATCGCCTGGGCGAGCTCCACCAATGCGCGCTCCCAGTCGGAGAGCTCCTCCCAGTGGCGCTCGGCGCAGCGGGTCGCGCCCACCAGCTCGAGCGCCTCCATCGCGCGCGAGCGCACCTCACGGCGACGGCTGCGCCGGCCGATCGCCAGACGCATCGCCACATAGTCGAGCATCTGCACGTCCAAGCTCGGGCCGAGCCGGCCGGCGAGCCCGATCTGCTCACGCAGCAGCCGCGCGTGCGCCCGATCGGAGAGACCGCCCAGGGCGCATCCGTCGATCAGCACCCGGCCCTCGTCCGCCGCCAACATGCCGGCGGCGATCCGCAGCAGCGTGGTCTTGCCCTGGCTGCGCATCGCCACCACCGCGACCACCTCACCGGCGGCGAGCTCGAGCGTCGCGTGGCGCAGCAGCCAGTGCGAGCGCTCGCCACGGCGGTAGCGCTTGCCGACGCCCTCCAACGAGAGCAGCGGGCTCATGCCCGGGCGGCTCTCGCCGGAGCTTGGATTTCGCCCGGGGCGACCCCGTCGGTGGGGCTTCCCGCGAGCGAGATGGTGGGCTCCCCCGCCTCGGCGCCCATCTCTTCAAGCCGTGCGCGCAGCCGCTCGAGGCGCTTGAAGCGCATCCCCCACATCGCCGCTTCGTCGCGCAGCACCGCTTGGCGGGCGAGCTCCGACCACCGCTGCGCGCCGGTGGCACGGCGCGGCGCGAGGAGCTCGGCGGCGCTGAGGCGGCCCTGCGCCGCGGCGAACATGCTCGCGCAGGCCCGTTCCTCGGCACAGATCGCGTCGATCAGCTGCGGCAGGTCGTCGGGCGCGCAGAAGGCGATCTTCGCCTGCAGCTCCTCGCGCAGCGCCGGCGCCGCGCTCGAACTGGATCGCAGCCACGCGCTGAAGTGCTCGAGTCCCTGCGGCGTGGCCTCGTAGCGCTCCTCCTCGCCCGGCGAGCCCTCGTCGGCGACCACCCGCACGAGCCCCTGGCGGGCGAGCCGGGCGAGCGCGTTGTGACCGGTGGAGCGGGTGAACTGCGCGGAGCGGAAGCGCTCTACCAGTCGCCGGCCCAGCTGCGAGGCGCTGTCGGGCTGCTCGATCACCAGGCCCAGCACGGCCTCCCCGGCCGATAGTCCAACTGTTCGCTTGCGTGGCATATAGCACGGACCGTACAACAAACCGGGGCACGATGCCGCGTTTATGAAATCATTTGGATACGCTGGATATTTATTATACAGGATGACTAGCTAATCTCAACCCAGGGGAGCTTGCCGCCGCAGACAAGCATCTGCGCCAGGGAGCCGCCACCCGGTCTGGCAATCTTCCTTGCCGATGCGCAACCGCGAGCCAGGACCGGTGTTACGGGTGGACGTGCACTTGGACCGTCCCCGTGGGCCCGTCCCCAGAGAGTCGTCGGCGGCGGCGGCCTTCCGCCCCGTGAGCGCGGCTGCGGCTTTCCGCGCCGTGGCCGTGGCGTTGCTGTGCGCGGTGCCGCTCGCCTGTTTGGCGGCCTCCCCGGCGGGCGCCGCGCCTGAACTGAGCTGGCGCACAGCCGAAATCGACGGCGCGGCCCTGACCGGTGTCTCGTGTGCCTCGGCATCGCTGTGCGTGGCAGTGGACGGGTCGGGCCATGCGCTGGTCAGCCCAAGCCCCGCCGCCGGTAGCGCCTCGACGTGGCACGCCGCGGAAACGGGCGCAGGGACGCTCACTGGGATCTCCTGCCCCTCCAGCTCTCTTTGCGTGGCGGTCGATGGGAGCGGCAACACGGCGATCAGCACCAATCCTGCCGGCGGCGCCTCGACGTGGCATACCAAGAGCATTTCCGGCACGGCGCTCACCGGGGTCTCCTGCGTCTCGAACTCCCTCTGCGTGGCGGTCGGTGCCGGCGGCAGCGCGTTCGTCAGCTCCAATCCCGGCGAAGACGCCGGCGGCGGCGCCAGCTGGAGGGAAATCCCGATCGGGCACGCGTTGACCGCGGTGTCCTGCGTCGCGGGCCCACTGTGCGTTGCGGTGGATGAAGCGGGCGACGTTCTGGAGAGCAGCGAACCGGCAGGTTCGTGGACCACACGCCAGATCGACAACTCCCCCCTCCTTGCGGTTTCGTGCGCCTCCGCACCGGCCGGCGTATGCGTGGCCGTGGACGAAACCGGCGCGGCGCTGGCGAGCGGGAATCCCGGCGCGGGCCTTCCCAACGCCTCCACCGCCACTTGGAGCGCGACCCCGCTCGGCCTGGCGGGCGGCGCTGCGCCAACGGCTGCCTCCTGCGCCGCGGCGGGGCTCTGCGTGCTGAGCACCAGCAACGGGGGCGCCTACATCGGCGACAACCCCACCGCCGCCGCCCCATCGTGGCGGTTTGAATCAATCGACTCGCCTGCCTCGCTGTCGGGGATCTCGTGCGTGTCCGAGGGGCTGTGCGTGGCCGTCGACAGGGCCGGTCGGGTGCTCGTCACCCGTGTCCCACCACCGGTTGTCGTCACCGGCGCCCCCAGCGCCGTGGGCGAAACCACGGCGACGGTCACCGGCACGGTGGACACCGACGACGCGGCGCTCGCGAGCTGCCGCTTCGAATACGGCACCAGTGAAGCGTATGGGCAGAGCGCGTCATGCGGGGCGGGCGGGACTCAAGTGCTCGCCGCCGGCAGCGCCAACCAACCCGTCAGCGCGGCGCTCAGCGGGTTGGCGGCAAACGTCACCTACGACTACCGCCTGACGGCGGTGAGCGCGAGCGGCGAAGCGAGGACCACGAATGCCACGTTCAAGACGATCGCCCCACCGCTGGTGCAGCCGCACCCCTCGATCGGCGGAATCCCCGCACTCGGGCAGCGCCTGACATGCAAATCGGGCGTGAGCGGCAGCGGCGCGAGCAGCGCGACGCTGAGCTACGCGTGGCTGCGCGACACCAAGGGGATCTCCGGCGCGAGCGGCTCGACCTACGTGGTGGCGAGCGCCGATGTCACACACCACCTGCAGTGTCGCGTGACCGCCACCAACGCGGGTGGCAGCGCGAGCGCCACGAGC
>CAYNGQ010000253.1:0-5679 GCA_964396735.1 uncultured Solirubrobacteraceae bacterium
AGGTCGCGGGGATCGTCGCCGACAAAACACCCGACCAGGAGGTGTACGACCCCGGCAACCCCGAAGCCAACGCGCAGGGGTATGTGAAGATGCCGAACGTCAACACCGTCACCGAAATGGTGGACCTGATCTCCGAGTCGCGCTCCTACCAGTCGGACGTCACCGCGATGCAGACCGCCAAGTCGATGTTCACCGCGACCCTCGGGATCCTCAAGTGACGATCCCCCCGATCGGCGCGATCGGCAATGACGTGCTCTCGCGGGGCGTGACCGGCCTCGGCGCGGGCGAAACGTCGGGCATCGGCACAGGCGCCTCCACCAGCCTCAGCCCCAGCGCTCCGACCGCCGGCGCCGAACCTGCCACCGGCGCAAGCTCAGGTGTCGGCGGGGTCGGCGGGGTCTCTGGAACGGAAAGCCCCACCTCCCCAAGCGGCGTCGAAGGCACCGGAGGCGGCGAATCCAGCGGCTTCGGAGAAGCGCTCACGCAGGCGATCTCCTCGCTCGACAAGACCCAGCAGAGCGCCGACGGCGCCGCGCAGGCGCTCGCCACCGGCACCGCCTCCAATCCCGAGAGCGCCGTGGTGACCGTCGAGAACGCGCAGCTCGCGATGCAGCTGGCCTCGCAGATTCGCACCAAGGCGGTCGAAGCCGCCCAGCAGATCTTTCAGACACAGGTGTAACCACCCTCTCTACTTCCTCCCACCTTCTCCACACAACCTCTTTCCACCCTCCACACACCTCTTCCCACCTGTGCCCATCGATTTCAGCTTCACCTCTGACACGCCCACACCTGCCGGCCTTCCCACCACTCCGCGCATCAACTTCACACCTCCTCCCCTCTCCTCCTTCCTTCCCTCGCCCCTTTCTCCCTTACAGACCCACACCAACCAATGCCCGTAAAACAACTAGCC
Organism: uncultured Solirubrobacteraceae bacterium; assembly: GCA_964396735.1. Lineage (GTDB taxonomy): Bacteria > Actinomycetota > Thermoleophilia > Solirubrobacterales > Solirubrobacteraceae > Palsa-744. The sequence continues at coordinate 911 of CAYNGQ010000253.1, forward strand.
ACCCGACTCACCCCGCGCGGATGGATCATCCTCGGCGCCGGCGCGATCGCCGGGATCCTGTTCATCTATCTGTTCGTGCACATGGTGTCCAAGCCCTCCTACTCCACGCTCGCCACCGGACTCGAACCGGCGCAGACGGGGAAGATGACTGCCGCGCTCGACCAGCAGGGGATCGGCTACGAACTGCAGAACAACGGCACCGCGCTGGCGGTGCAGTCCAACGAGACCGCCCAGGCCAGGGTCGCGCTCGCCGGCGCCGGGCTGCTCGGCAACGCCCAGCCGGGCTTCAAGCTGTTTGAAAAATCGAGCCTCGGCGAAAGCCAATTCCAGCAGCAGGTCACCTACCAGCGCGCGCTGCAGGGCCAGCTCGAACAGACGATCGACAACATCCAGGGGGTCTCCGGCGCGCAGGTCGAGCTCGTCATGCCATCCACCCAGAATCAGCTGTTCGGCGAAAGCCAGAACGCATCCTCCGCCGCCGTGTTGCTGAGCGGGACCAGCTCGCTGAGCTCCACCTCCGTGCGCGGCATCGCCCAGCTCGTCGCCTCCTCAGTGCCCGGGTTGCAGCTGCAGAAGGTGACGATCACCGACGGCACCGGGCAGCTGCTGTGGCCATCCCAGAATGGGGAAGCCGGGGGCGGCGCGAGCGGCAAGCAGACCGCCGAGGAACGCTACAACGACGGGATGGAGGCCAGCCTCGATGAGATGCTCGCCCAGACGCTCGGCCCCGGCAAGGCGGTGGTGCAGGTGTACGCCAACCTCAACACCAACCAGACCACCCAGGAATCGCTCACCTATGGCAAGGCCGGCGTGCCCTTGCAGCAGAGCAAGAACCTCGAAACCCTCACCGGCTCCGGCGGGGGCGCGGGTGCGACGGGCGCCGCCAACATCCCCGCCTACGCCCAGACCGGCACCTCCGGCAAGTCCAACTACAAGCACGAAGTGACCGGCTCCTCGCTGGGCGTGGACAAGACCGTCACCCACTCCACCGAGGCCCCCGGCGAAGTCGAAAGCGAGCACGTCTCGGTGCTGCTCGACCACTCGGTGCCCGCCAGCTCCGTCGGCGCGATCAAGGAAGCCGTCACCAACGCCGCCGGCATCCAGCCCAAGCGCGGAGACACGATCTCGATCGGCCAGATGGCCTTCGCGAAGCCGACCACGGCCGCCGCGGCAAGCGCCTCCGGGGGGATGCTCGGCTACGCCAAGTACGCCCTGATCGGGATCGCCTCGGCGATCTTCCTGTTCTTCACCACCCGCGCCCTGCGCCGCCGCGAGCAGGAGGGGATCGACAACGATCCCCCGTGGCTGCGCGAGCTCGAGCTGCCCGTGAGGCTGTCAGAGCTCGAACGCGAAGTCCCGCCACGTCCCGCCGCCGACGCCCCCACGCTGGTCGCCGCCGCCGCCAGCGCCAACGGCGCAGGCGATCCGATCCGCCGCCAGGTGGAGCAGCTCGCCGAGTCCAACCCCGATCGCGTAGCCCAGCAACTGCGCAGCTGGATGCAGGAGGACCGATGATTGGGGGAGCGATCGCGCCGGCCCACCAGAGCGCAGGCAGCGGCGGGCGCATGTTGAGCGCCGAGATGCCACAAACCCATGGGCGCATTGACGCCGCCGTGATCGTGAGGCAGGCGTGATGGCCATCCAACTCCCCCCCGCATCCGACACACCGAGCGCCGAGCTGGGTGGGGGAGCGCTGCTCCCCGCGGTGCGCATCGGCGGCCGCCGCAAGGCCGCCGTGCTGATGGCCGCGCTCGGGGCAGAGCGTGCCGCCGAGGTCATCCAGCACCTCCGCCAGGAGGAGATCGAGAGCCTTTCCCTCGAAATGACCAAGCTCGGCGCGATCGAGGAGCAGATCACCGAGGCGATTCTCAGCGAGCTCGCCGCCGCCGCCGGCACCGACAGCCTCGGCGACGTCGTCGGCGGGACCGAGTTCGCCCGCGAAGTGCTCGAGCGCGCGCTCGGCCCCGAGCGCGCCGAGGAACTGCTGGCGCGGCTCGCGAGCGCCAACGAGGCCCGCTCGTTCGAGTTCCTGAGCCGCACCCCGCCCGAGCAGATCGTCGGCTTCCTGCGCACCGAGGCCCCGCAGACGATCGCACTGGTCGTCGCCAACCTCCACACCGCGCTCGCCGCCCAGGTGCTCGCCCGCCTGCCGGATGCCATTCAGCCCGAAATCGCGCTGCGCATCGCGCGCATGGGCGAGACCAGCCCCTCGGTGATTCAGCAGGTGGAAGAGGTGATCCGCCAGAAGCTCACCTCGGTTGTCGAGCAGGAGTACTCCTCCGCCGGGGGGGCGAAGGCGCTCGCCGACATCCTCAACCACGCCGACCGCTCCACCGAGCGCGCCGTGCTCGACCACCTCGGCGCCACCGACTCCGAGCTCGCCGAGGAGGTCCGCCGGATGCTGTTCGTGTTCGAGGACATCGTCACGCTCGAAGATCGCGCGATCCAGCAGGTGCTGCGCGAGGCCAACCAGAAGGACCTCGTGCTCGCGCTGCGCGGGGTTCCCGAGGCGGTCAAGGAGAAGCTGCTCGCCAACATGTCAGAGCGCGGCGCCGCAATGCTGCTGGAGGAGATGGAGGTCCAGCAGCCCCAGCGCCGCCGCGACGTGGAGGCCGCCCAGGGCCGCATCGTCGCGGTCGTGCGCCGCCTCGAGGAGGCCGGCACGATCGTGCTCTCCAGCGGCGACGGCGAGAGCGAAGAGGAAGCGGTGGTGTGAGGCCCGCGGGCTGAGCACGCCGCGCCACCGAGGATGCCCGAGATCGCCACTCACACCACGCCGCCCGGCACGTCCGGAGGTCTCGCGGCCGCTGGCGGCGGCTACACACTCGAGCAGCTCGAGCCCTCCGCCCCTCCGCCCCGCGGAACACCGGCACGGATCCTCGCCGACGCCGCCGCCGAGGCCGAGCGCGTGCGTGAGCTTGCCCGCGCCGAAGGGCATGCCGAGGGTCTCGCCCAGGGCCGCGAGGATGGTCTCGCCGAGGCCCGCTCCGCCGCGGGCGCCCTGCGGCAGGCGCTGAGCGAGGCGCTGGCGCTGCGCGAGCAGCTCGCCGGGGAGACCGAGAGCGACGCCGTCGCGCTCGCGCTCGCGCTGGCCGCGAAGATCCTCGCCGGCACGCTCGCCGTCGAGCCCGAGCGCGTCCTCGACTCCGTCCGCGGCGCGCTGCGGCGCGTCACCGACCGCCGCCGCGTGACGGTGCTCGTCGACCCGGCCGACTTCGAGGCCGTGAGCGCCGCGATCGCCGAAGTGGAGGCTCAGGTCGGGGGCATCGACCACTGCGACGTCCAGGCCGACCGCCGCGTCGGGCGCGGTGGCGCGATCGTAAGCACGCTCGAGAGCGAGGTCGACGCGTCGGTCGACACCCAGTTGGAGCGTGCCCGCGAGATCATCCAAGCGGAGTTCGCCCGCACGGAGCACTCGCCGTGAGCCTCCCTCGTGAGCCCACCCACCGTCGTCGCGGGGCACGGATGCCCCGCCCCCACCTGCTCTCGTTTTCAAACCAACCCGCGCGGATGATCCCCGAATGCGATCCCGTCCCACCTCCCCCGCGGAACCCAACGCGAGGCCAACATGAGCAGTGACCTCCTCAGCCGTGCCGCCGGAGCGCTCGCCGGCGCCGACCTCGCCCGCTGCCACGGGCGCGTGAGCAACCTGATCGGGCTGATCATCGAGGTCACCGGGCTGCAGGCGGAGGTCGGCGAGGTGTGTCTGGTGAGTGCCGACCGAAATCGCGAGGCGGTGCCCGCCGAGGTCGTCGGCTTTCGCGAGGGCCGCACCCTGCTGATGCCACTGGGTGAGCTCCAGGGGATCGGGCCCGGCACCAAGGTGCTCCCCACCGGCGCCCCGTTCCGCGTGCCCGTCGGCCCGCAGCTGTTGGGGCGCGTGATCGATGGGCTCGGCGGCCCCCTCGACGGCCTCGGCGCGGTGATCGCGGAGTCCCACGCCGGCAATTCGGGCCGCACGGACCAGATCGGAGCCCGCCCGGGCTTTCGCTCCACGATCGCCGCTCCTCCCCCGGCTCTGCACCGGCCCCGCATCCATGAGCGCGTGGCGCTCGGCGTGCGCGCTCTCGACAGCCTCGTCCCCTGTGGGCGCGGACAGCGTCTGGGGATCTTCGCCGGCTCCGGGGTCGGCAAGTCTTCGCTGCTCGGAATGATCGCCCGTTCCACCTCCGCCACCGTCAACGTGATCGCGCTGGTCGGCGAGCGTGGCCGCGAGGTGCGGGAGTTCGTCGAGCGCGACCTCGGCGAGGCGCTCGAGCACTCCGTAGTGGTCGTCGCCACCTCCGACGAGCCCGCGCTCGTGCGCATCAAGGCCGCCTTCACCGCCACCACCATCGCCGAGCACTTCCGCGACCACGGCCACCACGTGATGCTGATGATGGACTCCGTCACCCGCTTCGCCACCGCCCAGCGCGAGATCGGCCTGGCGATCGGCGAGCCCCCCGCCACCCGCGGTTACACCCCGTCGGTGTTCGCGCTGCTCCCCCGCCTGCTGGAGCGCGCCGGCACCAGCCCTCAGGGCTCCATTACCGGCCTCTACACGGTGCTGGTCGACGGCGACGACATGAACGAGCCGATTGCGGATACTGTTCGGGGCATTTTGGACGGCCATATCGTGCTTTCGCGCGCGCTGGCTGCGCAGAACCACTACCCTGCGATCGACATCGCAGCGTCGGTTTCGCGCGTCATGCCCCAGATCACCGATGCAGAGCAGCGGAATGTGGCCGGCGAGATGCGCGCCGTGCTCGCGATCTATAAGGACGCCGAAG
>CAYNGQ010000254.1:0-1929 GCA_964396735.1 uncultured Solirubrobacteraceae bacterium
GCTGGTGGATGTCGAATTGAGCCTTCCGGCTGGCGTCACCGCCGGCTTCAACACGTTGGGGCTCGCGTCCTGCAGTCCGGCGACGCTGCAGGAACGGGGAGCCAGCGGCTGCGCCCCGGATGCGTTCGTGGGGCGCGGCAGTGCGCTGGTGGAGGTCCCGTTTGGCGCTGGTGTCCTATATGAGTCGGTGAAGACCGCGATTCTCATGGGGCCGCTGGTGGACGGTCATACCGCGATGTCGTTCTACGCCAGCGGCACCTCGCCGGTAATTGCCCACCTGGTGTTCCCCACCCTCTTCCTCGGCAACGCCGCACCGTTCGGCGCGCTTCTCAATACCAGTATCCCACCGATTGCCGGCCTGCCCGGAGCGCCCGACGTCGCGTTGGTCAGCATGCAGTCGAGCATCGGCCCCAAGGGTCTGAAGTACTACAAGCGCGTGCACGGGGCGACAGTGGCGTTTGCCCCCGAAGGGTTTGACGTGCCTTCGACATGCCCTGCCGGTGGTTTCCCATTCGCGGCCCGATTCACATTCGACGATGGCTCCACCGAGTCGGCTACGAGCACCGCACCGTGCCCACCTCGTGGTGGTCATGGTCGCATCCAAACCATAAAGCGCTAGGAGGAACATCAATTGAATATCGGCGTGCTGAGAAAGCACATATCCTCAGGTTGGGCAATCGGAGTCGCCGCGCTTATCGCTGTTCTGCTCACGGTCGCGATCGGCGTGAGCGCCTCGCACGCGATGGGGGGTCGCTCCGCGCGAGCTCGCACAAGCGGTGCGACCGCCGCGGGTGCGATCTCGCTGCATGAGAATGCATCCCTCCGTTTGACCAAGAACGACGTCAGCGTCCACGAAGCGATAGGCCAGGTTTCCGGAACTCTGCATGGCACACTGAGTCTTCGCATCGTCGTTGAATCCGCGGAACGGATGAGCGCTTCGTTCTACAGCAGCTCGCACGTGGCGTCGCTCAGCGGCAAGGGAATATCCAGCTATCGAGTCTCCGGCAGCGTTCTCTCCTTCAAAGGCACCGTGGCCATCTCTCACGGGACGGGCTCCTTTGCGCACGCTTCCGGCAAGGGGGTTCACATCGAAGGCAGCATGAACCGCCTGCGCGGGACCATCACCATGACCATCAGCGGACGTATGTACGTCTAGTGCCAGGGCAATGTTCTCAGCTGAGAATCGCGAGACGATGAGCCATCACCCCGGCGCCGATCGGCCCCGGGCGAGGGTGGTGGACGGTGAAGGCGGGTGAGATCCCCCGGACCGCGGCTGAAACGAGCGTGAATGGCAACGCGTCCAGCCGTAGCGCTGTGCTCGACGCGCCCGGCGACAGCGCTGTGCTCGACGCGCCCAGCGACAGCGCTGCGGTCGGCGCGCCCAGCGACGGCGCTGTGGTCGGCGCGCCCGGCGACGGCGCAGCGGCCGAGCTGAGCCCCGAGACGCGGGGCGCCGCTTTCACCCGGCTGCTGGCGCTGCTGGACGACGGCACGTTTCGGCCGTGGCGCTCGGCGGTGGGCGACGGGGTGCACGCTGGCCTGGCGCGGGTGGACGGCCGCCTGGTGTGCGTATGGGCGCAGGATGTCAGCCACCGCGGCGGCTCGCTGGGCACCGCCGGGGGCGAGACGATCGCGCGCACGATTCGGCGTGCGAGCGGCGCCGGCGTACCGATCATCGGCCTTCCGCACTCGGGCGGCGCACGCCTCCAGGAGGGCGTCGGCGCCCTCAGCGCATACGGCGCGATCTTTCGCGAGCAGGCACTGGCGTGCGTGCCGCAGATCATCCTGATCGGCGGTCCGTGTGCCGGAGGGGCCGCCTACTCGGCGGCACTCGGGGACTTTGTCGTGATGATCCGCCCCGACGCTCGCCTGTTCCTGACCGGCCCACGGGTGATCGAGCAGGTCACGCATGAGCAGATCGGCGCCGAG
>CAYNGQ010000255.1:0-1743 GCA_964396735.1 uncultured Solirubrobacteraceae bacterium
CGACGCCGAGCACGAGCAAAGCGTCGAGCTCCTCGCGAACCTTGCGCGCGCCGAGGTCGGCCGTGATCGCGGTGCCGGCCACCCCACTGATGACGATCGCGGTGACGAACGGCCCCAGCTCGCGGATCGACCCGAGCACGAAGAACCCGCCGAGGCGGTCGAGCGCGCCGAACAGCGAGGCGAAGTTCGCGCCCTGCAGTCCGGGCGCGGCGTAGTTGAAGCAGAAGGTGGAGATCAGCAGCGGGAACCAGCAGAGGCGCAGCACGAACAGGAACTGGGAGACGAACTCTCCTCCGTAGGGGTAGGGAGGCCGCAGCGCCGAGGAGATGGTTTTGCCTGTGAGCAGCATCATCTCGCCGATTTCTTCGAGCTGCTTTGCGGCGGAGTGGCCAACCCTCCTCATTGCACTAGTATACTAGTTCATTAGCAAACTGTTCTTTCGGGTGCGAAGATCGCTACCGTAAAGGGGTGACTCGCGAGCCTGACACTGGGGGTGGGGGTCTGGATCTCACGATCGACCGCCGTGCGGAGGTGCCGATCGGGGTGCAGCTGGCGTGGGCGCTGCGCACGCGCGTCCACGACGGCCGCCTCGCACCCGGGCAGCGCCTGCCCGGTTTGCGCGATCTGGCGCAGGAGTTGAAGATCAACGCCAACACGGTGCGCGCCGTCTACCAGCGGTTGGAGCACGAAGGCATGATCGAAAGCCAGCAGGGAAGCGGCACCTACGTCACCGCCACTGCGCGCAGGCGCTCGGCGGCGGGCGCGATCGCGGCGAGCGCCGCCCGCGAGGCCCAACAGACGGGAGTCGATCCCCGCGAGGTCGCGGCTGCGCTGTATGTGGAGTCGGGCGATCAGGCGCAGCCCCCCGACCGGCCCGCGGAACGCCGGCGGGTGCTGCGCATCCAGATTGCCACGCTGGAGCAGTTGCTGGTGAAGATCGAAGCCGAGCACCCCGAGCTGGTGCCGGGCTCGCGCGCGGCGGCTCCACCCGACCAGATCCTGCCCGCGCGCGGTCCGCGGCTGCTGGACATGGACGAGCTGGAGCAGACCCAGACGCATCTCATCCGCCGGCTGGCGGCGCTGCAGACCGCCTTGGACGCGCGTGCGCAGCGGCAGGGGCAGCAGGGCGGGAGCGGCGGGCTGCCGGTCAAGCTGGCTGTGCCGGTCGAGCAGGATCAGCCGGCCGAGCAGGCGCAGACGACCGCCGCGCCCAAGCGCGCCCCGCGGACGCGCACAAAGACGCGGCCTGCCCCAGCCGGGGCCTGAGAGACCCCCACCGGTGGCACCAGGCCGCCTGGTCACACAACTACCGACCCATCCCGACCCGGAGGGTCGTCGTCCAATAAATCAGCCCAACGCGCCACGTACGGCCGCGACGACCTCCTCGACCTGCGATTGCGTGAGCACGGCGCTCATCGGGATCGCGAGGTGGGTGGCGGCGGCTTGTTCGGTGGCGGGCAGCTCGGCGGCGGCGCCCCACTGGAGCATCGCGGGCTGGCGGTGGATGGGGGTGCGGTAGTAGGGCTTGTGGCCGATCGAGGCGCCGGCCAGCGCGTCTTGCAGCGGCTCGGGGGTGGGGTGGGCGATCACGTAGAGATGCCACGCCGGCTCGGCGCCGGCGACCGGCACGGGCAGCGACACCAGCTCGCCGAGGCCCGACTGCTCGTAGTGGGAGCCGGCGGCGCGGCGGCCGTCGGCCCAGGTGTCGAGGTGGGGCAGCTGCACGCGCAGGATCGCCGCCTG
>CAYNGQ010000256.1:0-5198 GCA_964396735.1 uncultured Solirubrobacteraceae bacterium
GGCGCCGGACAAGCGCAAGGCCACGGGCAGCTATTATACCCCCCGCATCGTCGTCCATTTCATTTGCCGCGAGACGTTACGTCTTTACTTCGTTCGCCGCGCCGCGCACCTTTCACCTCCTGGCACGCGGCCTGGAAGAAGCAGGCTACGAACTGCGCGACGTGCTGATGTGGATTCACTCTCAGGGTTATCCGGCGTCCCGCGCGATGCCGGGCAGCCACACCGGGTGGGGCACCGGCCTGAAGCCCGCCTACGAGCCGATCCTCCTCGCGCGCAAGCCCCTCGAAGGAACGCTCGATGAGACCCTCGCCCGGCACGCCACCGGCGCGTTGAACATCGACGCCTGCCGCATCAACGACGACGACGCGCCGAGCTGCCCCGGCGAGGGGCGAGCGCACACGCACACCCGTTCCGCCAGCGAGAGAGGCCGCTGGCCCGCGAACCTCGCCTTCTCCCACCACCACGCCTGCGGCCCCCGCCGCTGCGACCCCGCCTGCCCCGTGCGGATGCTCGGGGAGAACCAGCGGTTCTTCTACTGCGCAAAGACCAGCCGCCGCGAGCGCGACACCGGCTGCGAGCGTCTACCGCGGCGCACCGTGCAGACCTTCCAGATCGGCGCGAAGGCCGAAGTCCGGGCCAAGGCCAGCCCCGTCGCCAACATCCACCCGACCGTCAAGCCGATCGAGCTGATGCGCTGGCTCGTGCGGCTGCTGACCCCGCCCGGCGGGCTCGTACTCGACCCGTTCGCCGGCAGCGGCTCGACCGGCGCCGCTACGGTGCTCGAGGGCGCCCGCTTCCTCGGGATCGAGCGCGAACGCGACTACATCCCGATCGCCAGGGCGCGGATCAAGCATTGGGCCCGCCGGCCCCGCGAGGGTCGCGAGCAGCGCTCAGGCGCACGATGAGCACCGCCGCCGACAGCGAACCTCTGGCAGCCGCCAATCGTCCGCGGCGCAATAGAACAGCCGCAACCGCGAGGAGCCGTGACCGCGCGAGCGGGCGATCCGCCTGCTCGCGAAAGGACTTGAGATCCACCACGGATCGAGCTAGACATGTGGAGCCCAAGCCCACCCAAAGGCGAGCGATACACGATGACCTGGCCAGCGCACGGATCACCATTTCAGTCGAGCAGACTGCCCCGGGCAGCCCGCTCGATGAACGGCTGTGCCGAGAGCAGACCCGGGCACTGCTCGACCTTCTGGTCGACGTCGCGGCCCGACGCAAGGTGAGGCCATGATGCGCTTCGCGTGGTATGGCCGGCTTTCTACGAAGGACAAGCAGGACCCGACCCTGTCGTTTCCTTCGCAGCGGGAAGCATGCGAGCACAAGGCCGGCGAGCTCGGGGGCCGGATCGCGTGCGAGTTCACCGACCAGGAAACTGGACGGCGTGACGACCGCGAGGCTTGGAGCGAACTCGTCGCCGAGGCTCGCGACCGCGATTCTCGCCGCTTTGACGCCGTCGTCATCTACTCCACATCCCGGCTCGCGCGCGATCTCTTCCACGCCCTCGCATTCGAGCGAGAGCTGGCGCGCGCCGGGGTGAAGGTCTACTTCGCCATCGCCGCCGGAGACCAGACGAGCCCCGAGGGACGCCTCATGCGCCACCTCTTTCAGGCGCTCGACCAGTTCGAGGTCGAGAAGCTCGGACGGGAGGTGCGCCGTGGGCAGACGGAGAACACCCGCCAGGGCTACCGCAACGGCGGACGCGCACCCCACGGCTACCAGCTCAAGCACGTCGCACACCCCGACCCCCGCCGCGCGCGCTCGGGCGACCACAAGTCGATCCTCGAGCCCGATCCCGAGCAGGCGCCCGTGGTCGTGGAGATCTTCGAGCGCTACCTCGACGGCTCAGGATTCAAGGAGATCACAAACCACCTGAACCGCCCCGGCGGGCCACCCTCCCCGAAGCACGTCGACAGCAAACGCAACACCGCCGGCAAGTGGTCAAAGACGACGATCCGCGCGATCCTCGAAAACCCTGTCTACACCGGCCGGCTGTGCTGGAACCGCCTCGACTTCCGCCAGACCAAGATCGGTGAGGGGCCTCTCATCCGCCGCCCCGAAGAGGAATGGATCCAGGCCGACCGCCGCCACGAGGCGATCATCCCCGACGACTGGTTCCAGCGAGCCCAGGAACAGCTGACCAAACGCCCCGCGACGGAGGGCTCACGGCGCCGCAGCCCCCAGCGGCGCACCTACGCGCTGCGCGGGATCGTCCACTGCGCCACCGGGCACAACCCGCTACGCATGCACGGCAAGGAGCGCAAGGGCATCACCTACTACGCCTGCTGCTACCGCATCGCCTACGGCGACAAGGCCGCCGAGGCACTCGGACACGGCAAGTGGCAGTACGTCCGCGAGGACGCCCTCCTGCCCGCCATCGACCGCTTCTTCGCCACCAACATCTTCGGCGCCCAGCGCATCCACCACCTCCGCGCCCAGCACGCCGACCTCGGCCGATCAATCGCCACTGAGGACGCCCGGGAGAACGAGCGGCTGCGCGAGCAGATCGCCGACGTCGAGCACCGCATCGAGCTGCAGGTCCGCGCGATCGAGGCCGGCGTCGAACCCGCGCTCGTCAGCACGCGCATCGACGCGCTCAAGCACGAACAGCGAGACCTCCAGCGCGCTCTCACCGCCAGCGAACGCTCCACCGCCAGCCGCCCCCACACCGACCTCGACAGCACCTGCGAAATCCTCGACCAGCTACCCCTCCTCGAAAACGAGTTCGCAGAGGCGGACCCCGAGCTACGCCGCCAGGTCCTCGACGCCTTCAAGTTCTCCCTCGAGATCGACCGCAACAAACCCGAGATACGACTGAGGGCGCTCATCTCAAGCGCCCTCAAAGCCACCAATCTTCAGGATCTTGTCGCTAATGGGTCCATAGCGGGGGCGGGATTCGAACCCGCGACCTTCGGGTTATGAGCCCGACGAGCTACCAGACTGCTCCACCCCGCGGCGGACCAATCAGTCTAGCAAAGGAGTGGGGGCCAACGTGATGAGGCGACCGCCCAAACGCGCCACGCAGCCCCTCCGCCCCGGGCCACCAGCTCTCCCACGCCATCCCTCCCTCCTCCCATCCTCCCCGCTCCCTACCATCCCCGCTCATGCGCGTCGCGGTGGTGGACATCGGCACCAACTCGACCCGTCTGCTGCTCGCCGACGTCGAGCCCGACGGGTCGGTGAGCGAGCTGCTGCGTCAGTCGCGCGTCACCCGTCTCGGCGCAGGGGTGGATTCGGGCGGGGCGCTCTCGCCCGAGGCGGTGGAGCGCACCTGCGCGGTGCTCTCCGACTACCGCGTGCTGATCGATCAGCACGGCTGCGATGCCAACCTTGCCGTGCTCACCTCGGCCGTGCGCGATGCCTCCGACGGGGCCGCCTTCACTGAGCGGGTGCGCCGCGACTACCAGCTCGATGCGCGCACCCTTTCCGGCGACGAGGAGGCCGCGCTCACGTTCCTTGGGGCGATGTCCGACCGTGAGCCCTCGCCGGAGCCCACAGTGGTGATCGACATCGGGGGCGGATCCACCGAGTTCGTCGTCGGACACGACCACACCGCGGGCTTTCACGTCTCGCTGCAGGCAGGCGTGGTGCGCATGAGCGAACGCCATATCCACTCCGACCCGCCCGCCCCCGCCGAGCTGCAGCGCCTCGCGCTCGACACCCGCACGATCTACCTCGATGGCCTTCCCCCCGAGGAGCGCGCGCCGGTGCGGCACGGGATCGCCGTCGCCGGCACCGCCACCTCGGCGGCGGCGATCGATCTCGAGCTCGACCCCTACGACTCCGCCCGCGTGCACCACCACGTGCTGCTGCTCGCGACCGTCGAACTGCTGCTCGCCCGCCTCGCCGACATGAGCGAAGCTCAGCGACGCAACGTCGTCGGCCTGCACCCCGACCGCGCTCCGACGATCGTCGCGGGGATGGTGCTGCTCGGGGAGGCGATGCGGGCCTTCGAGCTCGACCAGGTGGAGGTCTCCGAGCACGACATTCTGCGCGGTGGGGCGCTGCGGCTGGCCGGACTCGAGTGAGCTGCAGCGGCGCCTGCGTGGCGCTCGCCTTGCAGCCAGCACCTCAAGAGATTTTTGGCCCTCGCAATCACGCCGAGGGACGTCCCGGGTGGCTCAAAGGGCACGTCGAAGAAGCTCGACCGAATGGAATTGGTCCGCGATACCTTCCAAAGAGTGGCGTGAATGGTCGATCTGAAATCTTTTTCGATTGGGGTTGCATTGGATTCCGATATCCGATACACTACTTTTTGAGGAGGTGTAGGGCACTGTGTCTTATGCCCCTCAGCCGGTCCATAGACCTGGGCGAACCTGCCGAGCGATCGGCATTCCCGCCGCCTGGGTCACCCTACCCCCGAGGCCTCCGAGGAACGTACCCCTGCCTGTCCCTCGAGGCCTACCAGAGGAAGCCGCCCCCTGCCGGGCGGCTTCCTCGCTTTAAGCACCGGCTCGCCCGGCCAAGGCGTAGTGCAAGCGAGGCCGCGAGGCGTTCTCGCCCCATGCAGCGGGTCGGTCTACGTGATGTCCGCTACGCGAGGTTGGACCGGCGCGGGTACGCCACGCCGGGATCTGTCAGCACGTTGACCAGTGCCGGCCGGTCCGCCGAGAGCGCCCGTTCGAGCGCGCCGCGCAGCTGCTCGGGGCGCTCCACCAGCTCGCCCTCGCAGCCCAGCGCCTCTCCCACCAGGTCATAGCGGGTGCCCGGACGCAGGTCGGCCGCCACCGAGTACCCGTACAGAAACTCCATCGGGTGCTTCTCCAGGCCCCACACCCCGTTGTTGCCGATCACCCCCACCACGCCCACACCGTGGCGCGCCAGCGTGTCCCACTCCATCCCCGCAAACCCAAACGCGCCGTCGCCCAGCAGCAGCAGCACCTGGCGCTCCGGCCGCGCAAGCTTCGCCGCCAGCGCATATCCCGGCCCGGCGCCCAGGCAGCCGAACGGGCCGGGATCCAGCCAGCATCCCGGCTCGAAGCTGTCCACCACGCGGCCGGCGTAGGAGACGAAGTCGCCACCGTCGCCGATCACGATCGCGTCGCGATCCAGCACCTCCGCAAGCTCGGCGTACACGCGCAGCGGATGCAGCGGCGCCCTCGCGTCCTGCAGCTCCGCTCGCTCGCCTTCGCGCAGCTCGCTCTCCACCGCTCGCAACTTCGCAACCCAGCCGCTGCTCGGGCGCGCCCCACCTG
>CAYNGQ010000257.1:0-1594 GCA_964396735.1 uncultured Solirubrobacteraceae bacterium
CGATCGGCCGGGTGCGCGAGGAGGCCAACACGTTTCTCGTGCAGTGCTCCGCGCACGTGCAGGTGCACCTCGTCACCGAGCGCTTTCACGAGGAGGTGTTCGTGGTTGACACGTTCATCTACCCCACCAAGGCGCTCTCGCTGTTGGTCCGCACCGATGTCGCCGAGCCTCGCAGTCTCGGGATCGTCTCCGCCACCCGCGGCTACCTCGATCTCGCGCGCTTTCCCACGGTCGTGGATGAGCCCTCCAAGCCGGTGGTGGCCCGCCACCTGCTGGAAGGTCGCTACGACGCCGGCCTGACGCACGTCCACCACGCCGAGGAACACCCCAACCTGCTGCGCGTGGAGGAGTACTACGGCCCCGTGGACACCACCTGGGTGGTGTACGGGCCGCGCAAGCGCTTCCGCGGAGCGGTCATCGGGCAGCGCGTCCCGTGGCTTTTCACCTCGAACGACAACCCCCCACAGCGATTGGATGGATCGACATGGAACTCATCCCCGATAGACACCCCCGCGGCCCCCGGCGCCGCTCCCGTTCCCGATGCGGCGCGCTCGCGTCGTTGATTGGGGCGGTGCGCCCCAGTGGCCGCGCAAGCTCCCCGAAGGCGGCGCCACACTCCGGTGGTCGCGCAATCACTCCAGCGGCGGCGGCGCGCGCTGCCCTGCTCGTCGCGCTGCTGGCGCTCGCGAGCGTCGCCCTCTGCTCGTGCGGAGGCTCCTCGGCGCCGACATACACGTTCAACGGCTCGGGCTCTCCCAACGGCAACCTCGCCAACACCCGCTTCGCGGGCGGGCCGATCGACAGCTCGACGGTGACGAAGCTCGGTGTCGCTTGGCACATGCCGCTCACCGCCAAAAGCCTGTATGGCGCCTACTCCTCCACGCCGGTCATCGCGGGCGGCGTGGTCTATTCGCAGGACCTGGAATCCAACGTGCAGGCGATCGATTTGCAGACCGGGAAGGTGCTGTGGACCAAGCGCTATGAATCCGCCGACCAGGGGCCCAACGGCCTCTCGGTGGGGGGCGGGCGCGTGTACGGGGCCACCGCCACCTCGGCGTTTGCGCTGAACGAGAAAACCGGCGCGCAGCTGTGGTCGGTCGAACTGGTGCGCAACTCCGCCGAGGGCATCGACATGGCGCCCGGCTACCACAACGGCATCGTCTACATCGCCACGGTGCCCGGCAACAACAGCAAGTTCTACGCTCCCGGCGGCGTGGGCATCCTGTGGGCGCTGGAAGCCTCCACCGGCAGGAAGCTGTGGCACTTCGACACCGCGCCGGAAAACCTGTGGGGCCACGCCAACGTCAACTCCGGCGGGGGCGTGTGGTATGCGCCCGCGTTCGATGAACAGGGCTCGATCTACTTCGGCACCGGCAACCCGGCGCCGTTCCCTGGCACCGCCCAGTTCCCGTGGGGATCCAGCCGGCCCGGCTCCGATCTTTACACCGACTCGCTGGTGAAGCTCAACGCCGCCACCGGCAAGCTGGAGTGGTACTACCAGGCGTTTCCCCACGACCTCTACGACCACGATCTGCAGGACCCGCCGATCCTGATGAACGTCAGCGGCAAGCCGGTGGTGATCACCGCGGGCAAG
>CAYNGQ010000258.1:0-2701 GCA_964396735.1 uncultured Solirubrobacteraceae bacterium
ACGAACGCGATCCAGGCAAAAGAGACCGCGAGCATCGCCAGTCCCGCGACCGCGAGCCGCACGAGACGGCGCGGGAGCAGACCGGGGGCGCAGACGAGGTAGGCGAGCGCGATTGGAGGAACGACGAGGTAGGCGGCCAGCGTCTTGGTGTTGAAGGCGAGCCCGATCAGCACGCCGCACCACACCAGCGTGCGCCAGCGGCCGGTTTCGCACGCGCGCAGCGCGGCGCCGCAGGCGAGGATCAGCAGCAGGATCAGCACCGGGTCGACGCCGTTCTCGCGCGAGACCGCCACGAACGAGGGGAACACCGCCAGCGCGAACGCCCCCACCAGCGCCGCGGGGCGGCCGAAGGGGCGGCGCATCGCGCCGTACAGCAGCGCGACCGTCAGCACCCCGATGATCGCCTGCGGCAGCAGCAGGCTGAGCGGCTCGAAGCCGAACAGCTTGGCGCTCACCACCTGCACCCACAGCGACAACGGCGGCTTGTCGATGGTGATCAGCCCGCCGGGGTCGAACGAGTTGAAGAGGAAGTTGTGGAAGGAGCCCAGCATCGACTTCACGCCGGCCGCATAGAAGACATTGGCGTAGCCGTTCTGGGAGAGCTTCTCGGTGTTCAGGACGGCTGACAGCGCCAGCACCGGCGCCAGCGCCGCCCAGCCGAGCACGGCGGGCAGGCTGGGTGCGCGGAGGGTCGGCCACGTGCGCCCCGTGACGGGAGCGGGTGTCGGTGCGGGCTCCGCGCCCGTGGGAGCCGCCGCCGCGGCGGCGATCGTCACATGCCGCTCGTCGGCGGGCTCGGGCAGGGGCGGCTGCGAAGGTGGGGTTGTGGGGGGCGAAGCGCTCATGGTGGAGATCGTGTGCGGGACGCGGCAGAACGCTCGCCCACGTATGGAAGCAAAGCGGAAACGATGCTAAGAGACCATTAAGACCTAAGAGTGCTCTAAGAGGATCCCAGCCCATCAGCCTCACGCACTCCCTTCGTCCGACCCCTGCGGGGGCCGTCGGGATCCCCCTGGAGGGGCGGGAGGGTTACTGCGCCAGCCCATCCAGCAGCCGTTCGAGATCCCCCTCGTCGTTCCATGCGCCCACAGAGGCCCGCAGCCAGGGGTGGCCGGGGATGTCGCGCAGGGCGACTCCGCGCCCCGCGAGTCGCTCGCGCTCGGCGAGCGGGTCGGGGCTGGAGAAGGAGATGAGCGTGCTCCGGGCGTGCCCGCCCACCACCTCCCGGCCGCGTGCCGCGAGCTGCTCGGCGAACTGCGCGGCAAGCAGCTGGGCGCGCTCGTGCAGCGCCGCCCAGCCGAAGCGCTCGAGCACGCCGAAGGCCGCCAGCGCGCAGGCGACGGTCTCGGCGTTCTGCGAAAGCGTGTCCAACCGCCGGGCGTCCTCGTGCAGCGAGGCATCGACGCCGGCGCTTGGGTCGGCGAGATTGGCGTAACCGCGGCGCGTCACCGCGAGCCGCTCGCGCAACTCGGGCGTGGTGTAGAGCATCCCGGTGCCGTCGGGTCCACACAGCCACTTCTGGCCGGGGCCGGCGTAGGCGGCGCAGCCCAGCGCGCGCACGTCGGTGGGGATCGCGCCGACGCCCTGGGCGCCGTCGAGCAGCACCGGCACGTCCGCCTCGGCGAGCGCCGCCGGCGCGACCGACCCGGTCATCCAGCTGACGTGCGAGCAGGCGATCAGCCGCGTGCGGGCACCGACGGCGCCGGGCACCTCAGACCACGGCGCAGCGCGGATCGCCACGCCGTGCACCTCGCGCGCGGCGCTGAGCGCGCCCAGCAGCCCGGGGTGCTCCTCCTCGCTGGTGAGGATCTCGTCGCCGGGACCCAGCCGCAGGCCATCGATCACGATGGCAAGCCCCTCGCTGGTGCAAGTGGTGAGCGCGAGATCCTCGGGTGCGCAGCCGAGCAGCGAGGCGTAGGCGCCGCGCAGCCCGTGGCTGAGCTCTCCGCGGCGTTCGAAATGAGCGAGCGTGCGGCCCTCCGCGGCCTCACGCGCCAGCGCCTCTGCGGCGGCCCGGGTGGCGGCGGCGGGCAATGGGCCGTCGGTGCCCGCGTTCAGGTAGGCGACGCGGGAGAGCACCGGAAACTGCGCACGCAGGACGGAGGCGTCCACGGGGTGGGAGGATAAGGGTCCAGTGCGGTGAGTAGGCACAGGTATGCCTAACGTCTGCTTAACGACACACCGGGGGCCGGACTGGCATACTGAGTTTTCAGCTTATACGAATCATTGCCTATGAGTTGAGAGAATGGGGGCGCGATGGTTGGTAGGGGAGTGCGGAGAGGGGGGTCGCGATGAGCCCTGATCGAGAGGCGCCGCTGTGGGAGCCGGCCCCGGCCGAGCGGGAGCGGGCATGGCTGGCCGGCTTCATGCGCTGGGCGGGCGAGCGCGAGGGCAGGACGTTCGCGGAGTATGAGCAGCTGCGCGAGTGGTCGGTGACGGAGCTGGAGCGCTTCTGGGCGAGCATCTGGGAGTACTTCGGGGTGCGCTGCTCGCGCCCGTACGAGCAGGTGTTGGACTCCCGCGCGATGCCGGGCACGCGGTGGTTTGTCGGGGCGGAGCTCAACTACGCCGAGAACATGCTGTGCGAGCGCCATACCGGCGGCGAGCGTGAAGGTGGATCGGACGACGGACGGGCGAGTGGGCGGGACCCCAACAAAATCGCGCTGCTGCACACCTCCGAGTTGCGCGACCTGCAGGAGCT
>CAYNGQ010000259.1:0-7773 GCA_964396735.1 uncultured Solirubrobacteraceae bacterium
GACGCGCTCGCGCCAGCCGTTTGCAAGCGGCGTGATCTCTTCGTAAGCGGCAAAGACCCGTTCAGATGGAGCGCCGAACAGGCGCAGCATCGCTAGATCCACCTCGCGATGGCCACCGTAGGCGGACGGGTCGATCAGCCACGGGCGGCCGTCGGCGTCGGCCATTACGTTGCCGCTCCACAAATCCCCGTGCAGCCGCGCCGGCGGCTCCGGTGGGCCGGCAAGCTCGGGCAGGCGCTCGCATACCGCTTCGACCATTCGCGCTCCCGCCCGCGAGAGTGCGCCACGCTCGCGGGCGATCGCCGCCAGCGGGAGCAAGCGCCGCTGGGCGTAGAAGGCCGGCCAGTCGGTCGCGGGATCGTTGGGGAGCCGCAGCGAGCCGAAGCCTCCCGCAGCCTGGTCTCCAAACGCCGGGGCGCCGGCGGCATGCGTGAGCGCGAGGTCGCGGCCGAGCTCCTTGGCTCCGTCTGCGCTCAGGCTGCCCTGCTGCACCCACTGGAGCACGAGATAGTCACCGGCGACCTCCAGCACCCGCGGCGTGCGCAGCGCCCCCGGCTCGGCCAGCCATTGCAGGCCGCGCGCCTCGGTGGCGTACTCATCAGGGCCGGCGTCGGCGCGTGTCTTGACGAAGGCCTCGCGCCCGTCGGCGAGGGTGACGCGCCACGCCTCGTTGATGTCGCCGCCGCCCACACGGCGGGCATTGGTGGCACGATCCGGGAGACTCATGCGCGCCCGTTGCGGCAGCGCTCGCGACTCATGGGGCGGGCGCGGCCTTCCCGGCGTCCGGCGAGACAGGCTCCGCCCGCGCTGCTTCGCCCTCACGCAATTGCTCAAGCAGCGCCGTGCAGGCAGCCTGCACCAGGTCGAGCACCCTGTCGAAGCCGCCCGGACCGCCGTAGTAGGGGTCGGGCACGTCGAGGTCGCCGTCGGATTGGGATCCCGCCCGCCCCCACTCGCGCAGCAATCTCACCTTCTCCCGCGCCTGCTCGTCGGGGGCGATGCGCCGCAGGTCGCGCAGGTTGCTGGCGTCCATCGCGAGGATCAGATCGAACTCCTCGAAGTCGCGGGGCCGTACCTTCCTGGCGGCTCCTTCCAGCACGATGCCCCGCCGCCCGGCGGCCTCCGTGGCGCGGGCGTCTGGCGATTCTCCCACATGCCATCCCCCCGTCCCGGCGCTGTCCAGCGCGATGCGCTCCTGCAAACCGGCTTCGTGCACGAGCGCGCGCATCACGCCCTCGGCGGTCGGCGAGCGGCAGATGTTGCCGAGGCACACGAACAGCAGTCTCACTTTGACTCCTCGCCCAGCTCCAGCACCGCGAGGAACGCCTCTTGGGGCACCTCCACGCGGCCGACCTGCTTCATCCGCTTCTTGCCCTCCTTCTGCTTCTCCAGCAGCTTTTCCTTGCGCGTTATGTCGCCCCCGTAGCACTTGGCGATCACGTCCTTGCGGAACGCCTTCACGGTCTCGCGGGCGATGATGTGCGAGCCCACCGCCGCCTGGATCGGCACGTCGTACTGCTGGCGGGGGATGCGCTTGCGCAGGCGCTCCGCCAGCGCGCGGCCGACCTCGTAGGCCTTGTCGCGGTGGACGACCATCGAGAGCGCGTCCACCGCGTCGCCGGCGAGCAGCACGTCGAGCTTGACGAGGTTCGATGGCTTCATCCCGTCGAGCTCGTAGTCCAGCGAGGCGTACCCCCGCGTGCGCGACTTCAGCTGGTCGAAGAAGTCGAGCACGATTTCGACGAGTGGCAGGTCGTAGGTGAGCTGCACCCGCTCGGGCGAGAGATAGTGCATTCCGACGTGCACCCCGCGCCGTTCCTGGCAGAGCTCCATGATCGCCCCCACGTGCTCGCGCGGGGCGATGATCTGCGCCTTGATGAACGGCTCTCTGATCTCCGCGATCGTGCCGGGGTCGGGCATGTCGGAGGGGTTGTGCACCTCCAGCTCCTCCCCGTTGGTGAGCGTCAGGTCGAACTCCACCGACGGCATCGTGGCCATCAGCTCGAGGTCGTACTCGCGTTCCAGGCGCTCTTTCACGATGTCCATGTGCAGCAGCCCCAGGAAGCCGCAGCGAAAGCCGAAGCCAAGCGCGTCCGAGGTCTCCGGCTCCCACGAGAGGGCGGCGTCGTTGAGCGTCAGCTTTTCCAGCGCGTCGCGCAGGTCCGCATAGGCGTCGGAGTCGATCGGGAACAGGCCGCAGAACACCATCGGCTTCACCTCGCGATACCCCGGCAGCGCCTCGGTCGCTTCGGCGCCGGCGGCTCCTTCGCGCGCGCGGGCGGGGGCGTGCGTCGCCTGCGCATTCGCTGATGCTCCACCGGTTCCACCGCGGGGCGAGAGTCCGCCCGCCCTGCCGCGCGTGGTCAGCGTGTCTCCCACCCGCAGCTGCGAGACGTCCTTGACGCCCGTGATCAAATACCCGACCTCGCCCGCCGCGAGCTGGTCGGTGGGCATCATCTGCGGCGAGAAGCAGCCGATGTCGTCGATGTCCGCGTGCAGCCCGCTCGCCATCGCTCTGATCGGCGCGCCCTTGCGGAACACCCCGTCGACCACGCGGATGTAGGCGATCACGCCTCGGTACTGGTCGAACTCGGAGTCGAAGATCAGCGCGCGGGGTGGCGCCTCGGGGTCGCCGGCGGGCGGGGGGACGCGGGCGACCAGTTGCTCCAGCACCTCCACCACGCCGGCGCCGGTCTTGCCGGAGATGCGCAGGATCGTCTCCGGCGGCTCGCCGATCAGCTCCGCCACTTCGCCCGCCACCCGCTCGGGCTCGGCGCCGGGGAGGTCGAGCTTGTTCAGGCAGGGGATCAGCTCCAGGCCGGCGTCCACCGCGAGGTACGTGTTGGCGACGGTCTGCGCCTCCACGCCCTGGGAGGCGTCGACCACCAGCAGCGCGCCCTCGCAGGCGGCCAGCGAGCGCGACACCTCGTAGGTGAAGTCCACGTGCCCGGGCGTGTCGATCAGGTGCAGCTGGTAGGTCTGCCCGCTGGCGCTCTCGTAGAACACCCGCACCGCCTGCGCCTTGATCGTGATGCCGCGCTCGCGCTCCAGATCCATCGAGTCGAGCACCTGCGCGCGCATCTCGCGCTGGTCCACGGTGTGCGTCAGCTCGAGGATCCTGTCCGCGAGCGTGGACTTGCCGTGGTCGATGTGCGCGATGATCGAGAAGTTGCGGATGTAGGTCTGGTCCATGGAGATCAGACTCTAGATTGGCAGGCCCCCGGATGTGCCCTATCCTTGGAGGACCGGCGGATTGCCTACTCGGCCAGGGTCGCAAGACCCGAGCTGGGCAACGCGCCAGCCTTCGGGCCGGCGGCCAGTCCTGGTGGTTGAGAGTGTCATGCCGCCCAGGCAATAAGACACGCAAGTCCTGGGACGTAGTAGTTCAGCGGCGATCTATGACCGGGTGCCGCCGGGCGGGTCTCAGGGCCCGCCCGGTCGCATTTACGCGCCGAACGTCGCCCACGTGGCCAGGTGCGCTGCCAGGCAAGGATCGACTGCGAGGCTCGCGTCACGCCCTCCCAAGCTGGGTGCGGATCAGGCGGCTCACCTGGTGGGCCTCGGGGACGTGCATCGCGAGCACCGCGCGCGTATACACCAGCACCCCTGCTACGCCGGCGCCGCCGACGCTCACGATCTGTGCTGGCAGCGAGCCGCCGAGGAACGAGTTGAGCGCGTACCACACCACCCACGCCACCCCCCCCAGGAGGGCGGAGGCGAGCAGGATACGAGCGGTGATCATCGTCGTCTGGGCTCCTTCGAGGCGGCCGCTGAAGCCGATCCGCAGGCGGCGCACCTGCAGCGCGGTCATCACCATGTTGGCCGACACCGTGCCGATGATCAGCCCCGCGATCCCCAGCGGCTTGTAGAGCGAGAGCGAGACGATGATGTCCACGATCATGTTGAGCGCTGCCAGCCCGGTGGGAATCCACGGGCGCTGTACCGCGAAGAAGGTGCGCGTCAGCAGCAGGTTGAGCCCCCCGAAGGGCAGCGAGAACGCGAACCAGAACAGCGCGATCGAGACGAGGTGGGTCGATTCGGCGTCGAATTTGCCGCGTTCATAGAGCAGCCGCACGATCGGGGTCGCGAGCACGATCATGAACGCCGCGGCGGGGATCAGCAGCAGGTTGATCTGGCGCATCCCGACCCCCACCGCGCGGCGCATCCCGCCCGGGTCGCGGCGCGAGGCCATGCGACTGAGCGTGGGGAACAGCACCGTGGCAACCGCCACGCTGAAGATTCCCTGGGGCAGCATATACACGCGGAATGCGTTTTCGATTGCCCGGGGGGCGTGTTCGGAGACGAGCGTGCCGAAGGCGGCGTTGATGAACTGGTCGAGGTTGACGATCCCCAGGCCAATTGTGACGGGGAGCATCAGGATGAAGACCTGGCGGATGCGCGGGTCATGCCAGTCGATCGAGAACTGCAAGCGGAAGTCGATCCGCGCGAGCGCCCCGAGCGCCATCGCAAACTGCACGGCCGTGGCGATCACGATGCCGATCGCGTAGGCGTAGATCTCGTCTTCGCCGTGGAAGTCGTGGCGCAGCAGCACCAGCGCGACGATGATCACGATGTTCCAGACCGCGGGTGCGAGCGCGGGGATCGTGAAGTGTTCGTAGGACTGCAATATCCCCACCAGCAGGCCGGTCAACCCGAGCAGCAGCACGACGGGGAACAACACCTGCGAGAGCCCCACGGTGAGCGTGTTGAGCGCCCCATCGAAGGTGGGGCCGGTGAACAGCGGCATGATCAACCCGGCGGTGAGCTCGAAGAACGCTGTGATCGCGGCGAGCGCGATCAGCATGATCCAGAACAGCGTCGACGCCAGCCGAAACGCCTCGCGGCGACGGCCCTGCTGGAGCAGGTCGGTGAACACCGGCACGAACGCCGCGGAGAGCGCCGCCTGGGCAAACAGGTTGGCGATGAGGTTGGGGACGAGGTTGGCGAGTGTGAATGCCGAGGCGGGGCCGCTGACCCCGAAGAAGCTGGCGGCCAGGATTTCCCGCCCGAGACCCGCCACGCGCGAGAACATCGTGAGGATCGAGAAGATTGCGGTGTTGCGAGCCACGCGTTCGCTGCCGCCTCGGGGACCGGCGCCCTCGAGGTCCCCGCCCGCCGCGGTTGCCTCTTGGCCCTCTCCCGCACCACCTCGGCCCGCCACGGTTGCTCCCAGCCCATCCACTGAGCCCTCTCGGCCTGCCGCGGCGGCCCCTCGATCCTCGGCGTCCTCCCGATCTGCACCACCTTCGGCTCGGCGACCCGCACCCTCGATGCTCAGCGACTCGGTGGGGGGCTCATCGAAGGCGGACAAGGCCGCTATAGTACGGCGCTCCCGCGATGGCAAACATTCATTCACAGAAGAAGCGGATCCTGCGCTCCGAGCGCGAGCGGTTGGAGAACCGCCGCTACACCTCCACGATCAAGACGTGCTTCCGGCGCCTGGAAGCAGCGGTGCAGGGCGGCGACGCGCAGGCCGCCGAGAGCGAGCACCGCGGGCTGGTGAGCCGCATCGACACTGCCGTCAAGCGCGGCGCGCTGCACCGTAACACCGGCGCACGCAAGAAGAGCCGCGCCGCGCGCGTGCTCGCCGGCAAGTCCTGATCGGCGTCTGCCGGAAGGCGAGGGGGTGATATGTATCTTTTTGCGCCCCAACCACTTCACAAAATGAAGGGTTGGAGTCTGAAAAGTACATGTACTACCCCGCACCCGACCCGCTGATCCGGCGATTTCGTCTGCCCGAGGAGCCCGGACGCGGGCATGAAGCTAGCCGGCGATCGCCGCGATCGCCTGCAGCGCGAGCGTGTCTTCGTGCAACCCGGAGAGCCGCGAGCGTGCGGCGCGCAGCTCCGCCCCCCCACGCGTGTCCAGTTCGAGGTCGGCCAGCACCCCCAGCGCAGCGCGCAGCCGCTCGGGATCGCTACGGGCGACGTCGGCGAGGAAGCGCTCGGCCGCGCGCGAAGGCATCCGCAGGGTGCGCTTCACCTCGGCCGCCGACTCCCCCGCCTGCAGGCGCAGCGCGACCGCGAGCGCCTCGCGCACGCGCGAGGCCATCAGGTAGCCGAGACCGCCGAGACGCTCGCCCTGGCGGCGCAGGCGCAGGTAGGTGAGCGTCGCCTCGCGTGCGTCGCCGCCGACGAGCGCGTCGGCGAGCACGAACACGCGCCGCTCGGCGGAATGCACGGCGCGCTCCTCGATCAGCTGCGCGCTCACGCGGATCGGTTTGGCCTCGATCACGACATCGAGTTCGAGTGCGAGCTTCTCCAGCTCGCGCAAGATCCGCTGCTGGCGCTCCCCCACCTGCGCGACCAATGCCTTCGCCGCCGCCTGGTCGAGCGCCAAACCGAGACGGGCCGCCTGCTCACGCGCCCACTTGGGCAGCTCCCACGGCTTGACGGTGCCCTGCTCGACGATCTGGCCCTTCGCCGCCTTGACAGCCGCGTGCACCGCGGCAGGCGCCCTCGTGCGGCCCTCCTCGCGCGCGAACAGCGCGACGGTCGTGTCGGGCGGCATCTCCTTCAGCGCGGGCAGTAGGTGCTGCTCGACCTCCGCCTGCTTCCAGCGCTCCACGCCGTCGACGACGATCACCCGCCGGCCGATTGCGAACGTCATCGCCGCCAGCGCCAGCGCCACGCCAGCGGGAGTGGCGGCCTCACCAGCGAGCACTTCGACACTGCCCGCGTCTCCCTGCTTGAGCGCCAGAGCCTGCAGCCCCGCGCGGCGCTCGGCGATCGCGCCGTGATCGTCGCCGTGGATCAGGTAGGCGGGCTTCAACTCGGGCATCAGCGCACCACCAAATTTACGAGCTTGCCCGGCACCACGATCTCCTTGACGATCTCTCTGCCGTCGAGGTGCGCCTGCACGTTGGGCGCGGCGCGGCATAGCTCCTTGAGCTGCTCGGGGCCGGCGTCGGCGGGGGCGGGCACACGGTCGCGCAGCTTGCCGTTTACCTGACACACCAGCTCATACTCGTCGCGCTCCAGCAGCGCGGGGTCGGCCTGTGGCCAGGGCTGCTCCCACACCCGCTCCCCCGTCAGACGCTCATACACCTCGGCGCCCAGGTGCGGCGCGAACGGGAACAGCAGCGAGGCGGCGGTCGAGAGCGCGAAGCTCAGTGCTGCCGTCGATGCCTGCTCGCGCAGCCGCGAGCATTCGTTCAGCAGCTCCATCACCGCCGCGATCGCGGTATTGAAGGCGAAGCGGCGCAGGTCGGTCGACACCTTGTCGATCGCCCAGTGCGCCTTGCGCAGCAGCTCGAGATCGTCCCCCTCAATAGCTGTTCCAGTTGGCGCATGCGCCAACTGGCGGGACGGCGCATGCGCCGTCCCGGGCAGGGCCGCATGCGGCCCTGCCGACCCCGCCGCATGCGGCGGGGTACCCCCCACCTCCATCGCCAGCCGCCACAACCGGCTGAGGAAACGGTGCACGCCCTCGACGCCGTCGTCCGACCAGTCGGCGTCCTGGTCGGGGGGCGCGATGAACAGGATGTAGCAACGGGCTGTGTCGGCGCCGTAGCGCTCGACGATCGAGGCGGGCGAGACGACGTTGCCGCGAGACTTGCTCATCTTGGCGCCGTCCTTGGTGACCATCCCCTGCGTGAACAGCGCGCGGAAGGGCTCCTGGAAGTCGAGGTGCCCGAGGTCGGCGAGCGCCTTGGTGAAGAAGCGCGCGTACATCAGGTGCAGGATCGCGTGCTCCACGCCGCCGATGTACTGGTCGACCGGCATCCATTTGCGCAGGATGGCCGGGTCCCAGGCGGCCTCGTCGTTGGCGGCG
>CAYNGQ010000260.1:0-5466 GCA_964396735.1 uncultured Solirubrobacteraceae bacterium
CCGCACCCCGCGAAGCACACACCCCAGTCAAGCTCGCGATCGCCGCCGGCAACCTCATCCACACCCGCCCCTACCCCGAACCCGACCAGCACTACGGCACCCTCACCCAGCTCTGGCCCGCCTACGACTGCTCAGGCGCGACCTCGTTCGTGCTGTACGCCGCCAGGCTCCTCGGCCCCACCGCCCTCGACTCCAGCGAACTCGAGAACTACGGGCAGCCCGGCCCCGGACACTGGATCACCGTCTACGCCAACAGCGCCCACGCCTGGATCGTCATCGCCGGGATCGCATTTGATACCGCCGACTACGGCGGACCACCTATCCCCGCCGGGAGTGGGCCACGATGGCGAACAGAACCACTCGCCAACCTTGGCGAAGGCACGAGCTACGCGGTACGGCATCCGGCCGGGCTATGAACTGCGCGCACACCGCTCGTGATGCTCGAGTCAGTGGAGTCCGAGCGCTACTCCACGATCGTGAAGCTGAGCGCCTTGGGGCTCGAGTGCTGCCCTGCGGCGTTTGTCACTGTGATCATGAGCGTGTAGCGACCCGGCCTAAGCTTCGAGCGCGAGACGAGACCTTGGAAGCCGATCTTGTTCATGCCCCTGTGGCCCGCGAACGAGAGAGTGCCAGTGAGGACCGTGCGGCTACAGACCTGGCGTCCCGCATCCCTGGGGGTCGTGGCAAGGCACTCGCTGCCGACCATTCGCCCGTTGACGTGTCGCAGGAAGCTGAAGCTCACGGTGGCCTGCTCGTTCAGCGAGAGAGCGAACGTCGTCCCGGCACGTGACTTGCCGCGCTCGTGCCAAACCGAGGCCGACTGGCTGACCGCGCCGATCGCCGGCGGTTCGGACGTGGGCGATTCAGACGTGGGTGAACCGGACGTAGGTTCAGAGCCAGACGGTGCAGTCGCCGGCGCGGGCGCGATCGTGACCTTGCCGGAGGTGCTCGTGATGTTGCCGAGCGTGTCGGCGCTGTGGAGCGTCACTTCGTAGGTGCCCGCGGCGGTGTACGTGTGGACGACGCTCGTGCCGCTCGCGACGGCGCCGTCGCCGAAGCTCCAGCTCGTTTCGCCAAGGACCGACCACACGTCAAACGGCGAAACCGAGAACGTGAGCGGTTGACCGACCGTCCCTACGGACGGAATCGAGACGTCGTCCAGGACTGGTCCAGCCGCGACGTAGCCAGCAGCTTGGATGCCGTCTTCTCCAGTCCATGCGCCTATCGCGTCGCCCTGTTCATCGAAAGCGACCTGCGGCCCGCCGCCGTGGCCGATATCGACGGGAGCCTGCCACGCGCCACCGGCAGGCTTGAACGCAGTCTGCACCGTCCCGTCCCCGCCATCCCAGACCGCGAGCGCATCGCCGTGGCCATCGAAAGCAACCTGGGGAGCGTATGCGCCTTCTCCCGAGATTTCAACCGGAGCCTGCCAGGCGCCGCCCGCAGGCCTGAACGCGGCCTGAACTGTGTCGCTGAATTCCCAGGTCCAAACCGCGACCTCATCGCCCTGGCCGTCTACAGCAATCCCCGGGTTTCCCGCTCCCTTCGGCCGGTCGATTTCATCGGCCGCTCCGACAATGTTCACAGGGGCCTGCCACGCGCCTCCAGCCAACATGAACGCGGTCTGCACGGTGCGGGAGGACAGAAATCCGTTCGTCCACTGATCCCACACCGCAGCAACAGCGCCCTGTGCGTTGACAGCCACACTGGGTTCTCCAGCGAGACCGGGAGCGGACACTTCGACAGGCGCCTGCCACGCGCCACCCGCAGGCATAAACGACGAAAGCAACTCCCATTCGTACTGACCTTCTTTGTTTCTACGCCCAACACCGCTCCACAGGGCCTGCGCGTCGCCCTGCTTGTCGAATGCGACCTGCGGTCTATCTCCGTATTGACCATCGGTGACTTCGACCGGAGCCTGCCAGGTTCCGCCAGCGGGCCTGAACGACTCCTGCACAGGGCCGCCGAACGGACCCCCTCGGTTCCAGATCGCAATCGCGTCGCCCTGTTCGTCGACGGCGACCTGCGGATCGCGCCCCGTGCCCGGGATTTCTTCAGGAGCCAGGTACACAGGTGCCTGCCAGGTACCACCCGCCGGCTTGTACGCCGCCTCCACCACGAACGTATAGCCGGTATAGAGCTGCCAGACGGCGACCGCATCGCCGCGCCCATCGAGACCCACGCTCACATCTTCTGCGCTTTCATCGCCGCCGTCGGGCAGCGACAGCGTTTCCGAAGCCTGCCAAGCCCCGCCCGCGGGCCTGAACGCGGCTTGTATCTCGTGCTTTTTGGTGCCGTCCGACAGAGCCCCGTCTTCGCTCGACCATACCGCGATCGCATCGCCTTGCTTGTCAAACGCAACCCGCGGTTCGCTCGCTTGATGGCCTTCTTCGGAGACACCGACCGTGACCGGCGAAAGCCACCCAGGCGCAGCACCAGCCGATGGAGCCGCCAACAACGCTAGCATGGACACCACGCCCAAGATCAGTCCCGACATGAGACTCACGTCTGCAATCATAGCAGTCGATCGCACCAGAGGAGCTATGCGTGTGGGATGGAGTAAGTTCAACGATTCGCCTCCTATCGAGAAGCAGCGGCTAGAGATTCGCTCCGGCACTTGCCAATGGCCGCCTTGACCTGCGGACTGCGCGTCTTGATCCCGCTGGTGCTAGACAACAAGCGGGAGTCGGACGGAGGTATATTTACCCCATCCTTGTGCAGACATGCCAGCACTTTCGCGACCGCGAGGCTGCGAAATGACTGGCGTTTTGCCTGGGATTTTATCGAAGCATGCGGTCGTCTTAGAACGTGGTCGGTGGCCACACCGACAATCCACGCCGTCGGCACGGGTCCCCAGAAGCGACTGTCATTGGATTCCCCACGGTTATCCCCCATCAAAAACCAGTATCCGGACGGCACCCTGATCGGGATCGGGAAATTGCACTCCGAACTGCTGCCGCACACACGGATGTAGGAATCGCTCTCGCGGACGAACTTGCCCGAACCGTCGGCCTTCCGATAGACATGACCGTCGCGAATGTAGACTTCGTCGCCGGGCGCGGCAACGATCCGCTTAATCAGCTTGATTTTGGCTACTCTAGGAATAGGCGCATCGCAAGCTGCTTCCCCAGGCTTGACAACGTGAGGTCTCGGCCCGCACTCCTCCGTGGCAAAGCCTTCCGGCGGGTGATAGACCACGATAGCTCCGACAGCGGGGCGACCCTTCTTTACGACGACCCGTGCCCCGATCGGTAGCGTCGGTTCCATCGACCCCGACGGAACGCGGTAAACATACGGCGAGACCGAGCTGGGAGGTCCAGTTACGGCGCCGTAAGCCTCGGCGTGGCTGGCAGTCACAACGCTGCTCGTGCCGCATCCGCTCGCCAGCAGAGCACCTGCGAGACAGAGAAGCAACCAACTCGCGATGGAGCGGCGCACCACTAGAGTCACTCCGTTTCCATTCCTCGAAGCGCCCTGTGTCCCTAGTCTCATTAGCGACGACCAGTCCGGCGTCTGACCAGTCGATCCCCGATAGCCACCGCACCTACTACCGCCACCGCCACCGCCACCCCAACAACACTCCGATAGCTAGAATGGGCCAAAACGCGCTCTACCGCGACGACAAGCATTATCGCAACGCACCCTGTTACTACGATCTCGAAAGCGAGCAACCAGCGCGGCCGACCCGCCAGTTCTCGGGCCCGCCAGATAAGCGCGCTAAAGGTTTTCCCTATCCGTCTCACGTCACACACATCCCGACCCACCATCAGCCGCGACCCCCGCGACCCACGGTGCAGGAACCACCTCATATCGGATCGAAATGCAGCCGCCCCATTCATGGATATGGTTAACGACATCGACGAGGGATCCCCAGTAGTAGGCCATTACGGCGAGGCATCCGAACCCAAGCGCACCAGCAGCCTCCGCGCTGACGAGCGCTGGTATGGCGCACACGGCGGCGAGCGACAAGCTCTCCTCGTTCTCATGCGGAAATATGTCATTCACAATGTCCTTCGTGATTGCCCGAGTAAAGTCGATATGGCATGCACTATAAGGAAAGTGACAGCTATTTGGGCCAAATACTTTTACGCCAGCTGCGCAAGCCGCACCACTCTGGCAACCTCCCTGGAGACCTCCTGGATTCATCGCTGGCGGCGATCCGGGCGCCGGCGGTGGTGGTTCCGGTGACGCAGGCGCTTCAGGCGCTCCACCCGGCGGGGCAACGTAGTTCGGACACCCAGGCGTCGGACTCTGGAGACACGCGGCTTCCCATGCTTCTTTTTCCCGCTGCGCTTCCTGCCCTGGCGCTTCCGCCCCCACTCGTTCGGCCCCCTGCAGGTTCCACGGCGACGCTGTGAAGCTGGCGGCTTGGCCGCCCGACCCGTCCGGCAACCCGGGGGGCACCACCTCTTCGCTCTGCAGCGCCATGCCCGTCTGCGGCACGTAGGACGTCGCGCCCTCGGTGACCACACCGGAGGCAAGGGACTTTTCGACGCCTTCGGCCCCAAGCCAGGCGAACTTGGGCGGTTCTTTACCGCCGTTCGGGACGCCAAACTCGGTGGGGTTATACGTCGATTCGAGTTTTGTTTCGCCGGTTTTGTCCTTGATCGTCGCGACGACGTCGCCTTGCAGGTCGTGGAGTTGCAGGATCGGAGTTTCGTAGGTCGCGCCTTTGCCGTTCTCGACGGCGGTCAGCGTTCCGTCGATGCCGGGAATGTTGCGCGTCCATTTCCCTCCGCTTTCGCACGTTTCGGCTTTTTCGGTGCCTTCGCAGGTCCACGCGACGGCTTCGCCGGAACCGTCGTAGTGAGTGATGGCTTTTTTGGTGCCGGTGATCGTTTCCCGCACCCGCCCGTCGGGGTCCATGTAGTAGTCGTTGGTGACGCCGTTTTGGGTCTGTGTCGCGACGGCGTTGTCGACGTAGAACGTGCTTTCCAGTGCGTGGCTTTCGGCGTCGCCGGAGGGGAGCTTTGTGATGTTCCCGAGCGGATCGTAGGTGATCCCGCTGTCGGTAAGGCGGTTGGCTTCGTCGTAGGTGTGTTCTTGGACAGTGCCGCCTTCAGTGGCGCATTCTTTTTTGCTGTTGGGTTCGCGCGTGGTTTGCTTCGTGCGGTTTGATTCTGCTTCATATTCGTAGAGTCGTGTTTTGCAGTATTCGCCCGCTGGGGTTTCGTGCACTTCGGTCAGCCGCCCCAGTGTGTCGTAGCCGTATTCCTCGCTGGCGAGCGTGCTCGTCTTGCTCATCACTTCGCCACGTATCGAAGGAGTCTTCGATTCGCTGAACCACACGCCGGCGCTTTTTTCCGAACAGGTCGCGCTCTTGACGTATTCGATGCCCGTCGCTTCGCCGACCGAGTTGTCGGTGTAGTTCGCGCACATCCCGTTCGGGTAGACGACGCTCGCCAGCTTGCCTTCGGTGTCGTAGGACGCCGTGAACGTTTTCGCGGCCGAGTCCACCAGATCTTC
>CAYNGQ010000261.1:0-2017 GCA_964396735.1 uncultured Solirubrobacteraceae bacterium
CAACAGCTCCTCGAGCAGCTCGCCCAGGTGTGGGCCGGGGGCAATGCGGAGCTCGCTCGCCAGCTCGTCCCCCCGCAGCAGCGGCCGTGGCGGGCCCTCCGCACGCCATTCGACCGCATCGGCGAGCATCCTGTGCGCGAGGCGCAGATGAGCGTCGATCGCCTCTTGGGCACGCTCGCCGCGAGTGGCGAGACGGTCAGCTACAGAGAGCAGCGTGACGTCCACCTCCACGGGCTCGCAGACACGTAGGTAGGCAAACACGGTGCGGCGTGCCAGCGGCTGGGGCTCGTGCACGAGGAAGCCCAGCCGCAGGTGGTTGCGCACGAGCGCCGCCACATGGGCCCGCAACCGGCCGCTTGCTCGCAGCCTCGCGAGCACCTCACCGGCCAACTGCGCGCCCAGAGCGTCGTGTCCGATGAACGTGACGCGCCCGTCCGAGGGGCGCACGTCGCGGGTGGGCGGCTTGGCGGCATCATGCAGCAGCGCCCCCCAGCGCAGCGCCCCCCCACGGGTCAGCCCATCAGCGAGCGGCTCGGCCAGCAGCGCGGTGAGCACCTCGCGATCGAGGTCTCCATCACCCACGAGAGCGGCGGCGGGCTCTTCCTGTAGGGCAATCACCTGCTCGAGCACCTCCAGTGTGTGGCCGTACACATCACGGTGGTGGTAGTGGCTTTGGGTAACGCCGTGTAGTGCCTCCAGCTCGGGGAGCACCACCGCGGTCGCACCCACCTCCCCCATCAGCTCCAGGCCCGCAACGGCGCCAGGCGCGTCGATGATGCGACAGAGCTCCACGAAGATCCGCTCGGGCGCGACTTTGCCAAGCGCTACCGCATGGGCTTGCGCGTGAGCACGCGTGTCGGCGTCCGCTGCGAGATCGAGCTCCACGGCGAGCCGCACGAGGCGCAGCACACGCAGCGGGTCCTCGGCGAAGGCATGTGGTCCGGCCTCGCGCAGCCGCCGCCGCGTTAGATCCTCCAGACCACCGAGCGGATCGATCGCCTCGCCAGGCGCGGCGCCCGGCTCCCCAAGTGGCGCGGCGATCGCGTTGACGGTGAAGTCCCGCAGCGCCAGATCCTCCTCCAAAGAAGCGCCTCGCAGGCGCTCGAAGTCGACCTGCCACGCGCCGTCGCGGGCGACCACACGCCAGCCCCCATACTCCGCCGAGAGCGAGAACGCTGCCGCATGCGCCGTACGAGCGAGTGCGTGTGCCGCCTCCCTGGGCTCACCGTCGAGCACCACGTCGAGGTCTCCGGTGCGCATGCCAAGCAGGCGATCGCGCACCGCACCGCCCACCAGCCACGCTCGCCGGCCGGCGAGCGCAGCTCTGGTCAGCTCGAGCGGATCGTCAATCGGCGGCAAGGCGAGCCGCCCCATGGTCGCCGTGGTGCTCACGTGCTACGCGCGCGGTGAGGCCGCAGGTGATCTCGTAGTTGATCGTGTCCAGGCGCCGGGCAAGCTCCTCGGCGGTGATCCGCTCGTCACCCTGGACGCCGATCAGGACAGCGGGCTGACCGAGCAGCGCGAGTGCGGTCGGATCGGGGCCGAGATCGACGGCGACGCTGTCCATGCTGACGGTGCCGATCAACAGGTGGCGGCGTCCCGCGATCAGCGCCTCGGCGTTGCCAGAGAGCCCACGCCGCCAGCCGTCGCCATAGCCGATCGGCAACAGGCCGATATGCGTCTCCTGCTCGGCGATGAAGCGCCTGCCGTAGCCGGTGCTCTCCCCGGCGGCGCGGCGCTTGACGGCTGCGACATAGGAGCTCAACTGCAGCGCTGGCTCCAGGCCACGCGCGAGCGGGTCCTCGCCGAAGGGGTCCATGCCGTAGATCGCGATGCCGCAGCGCACCATGTCGAAGTGCGCGGCGGGGTCGCGCAGCACGGCGGCGCTGTTGGCGGCGTGCACGAGCACCTCGGGGTGCGCTCGCTTTACCTGCTGCGCCCAGTTGGCGAAACGCCGCAGCTGCTCGCCGAAGAAATCGTCTGGCGGCAGGTCGGCGGTGGCGAAGTGGGTCATGAC
>CAYNGQ010000262.1:0-2520 GCA_964396735.1 uncultured Solirubrobacteraceae bacterium
GCCCCGATTACCAGCGCAAGCAAGTGCGAGACGATGAACAAGCCAAGCCCGACGCACCCGAGCGTGGTGGCTGTCCGTGCGCCGTGGCGCTGCAGCCAGGCGTAGATGCACCATAGGCCCCCGAGCGCCAGAACCACGCCCCCCAGCGTCCGCGAGCCCGTGGCAACGACCACCGCGTAGCCGACGATCAGCGAGGCTGCCGCAATTGGCGCTGTGGGGATCGTGCGCATACGGGGCAGCGTAGCTGGCTACCCGCCCCCCGACTGCCAGACTCACGCCGATGCTCGCGGTCACCCTCGCCCTCGGCGCCTCGCTCTGTTACGGCGTGTCGAACTTCATCGGCCCGCAGTTGGTGCGCCGCCATCAACTGGTGACGGTGTTGGTGCTATCGCAGGTCGCGGCGCTCGGGGCGTGTGCGCTGTATCTGGCGCTGGAAGGGGGTAGAGCGCTGCCCTCCTCCGATGTTGCGCTGGCGCTGCTGGCGGGCGCCGGCAACGCCGGTGGGCTGATCGGCTTCTACAAGGCGGCCGGGCTGGGGCCGCTGTCGGTGGTGGCGCCGATCGGGGCTTCGGGAGTGGTGATACCGGTCGCGTGGGGCCTCGCCAGCGGCGACTCTTTGAGGCCGGCGCAGGTCGTGGGGCTGGTGCTGGCGATGGGCGGTGCCGTGCTCGTCGCGCGTCGTGGCTCCGCTCACCACAGCACCGCGCACCGGGTGGGCGGGATCCAAAACGATCGCGCGGCGGCGCTGTGGGCCGCGGCCTCGGCGGTCGCCTTCGGGGTCTTCCTGACGGCACTGCCGAAGGCCTCGGAGCATGGGCGGGCGTGGGCGCTGCTCGACGCGCGCCTTACGCTGGTGGCGCTGATTGCGCTATGGGCCGGACGTGAGCTGCCGGCGATCAGATTCGTCCGTGGGAGCGCGCTGTTCGCGATTCCAGGTGTGCTGCTGGTGCTCGGCACGATCATGTATACGACGGCCGCCGCGCATGGCCAGCTCTCGCTGGTGTCGGTGCTGGGCTCGCTCTTCCCGATCGTCACGGTCGCTCTCGGCATGGGTCTGCTGGGCGAGCGGCTGTCGCGGTTTCAGGCCGTTGGGGTCGCCGCCGCGCTGACGGGGATTGCGCTGATCGCGTTGTAAGCAGTATGTTCGTCGATCGCCGGATTGGGCGGCCTCGCGCTGCGCTCATCGATCGGCTGCGCACGACCATCTGTCGTCTCATCCAGGGGGAGGCTCCGCTCCCGCCTGCGGAGCGCGCAAAATAGAGCGATGTCGCAAGCGATGCTCGGCACCGCGCTCGGCGGGCGCTACCGCCTCGACGAGGAGATCGGCAAGGGCGGGATGTCGACCGTTTACCGCGCCTTCGAC
Source organism: uncultured Solirubrobacteraceae bacterium (assembly GCA_964396735.1). GTDB lineage: Bacteria > Actinomycetota > Thermoleophilia > Solirubrobacterales > Solirubrobacteraceae > Palsa-744. Next base: position 1,364 of record CAYNGQ010000262.1, read on the forward strand.
ACGGTGCTGGAACGGCCGGTGGCGATCAAGCTGATGCACCGCGAGATCGCCTCGGACTCCGACCAGCTGGAGCGCTTTCGCCGCGAGGCACGGGCGGTGGCACAGCTCAGCCACGCGCACATCGTGACCGTCATCGACGCGGGGGAGGAGGTGGATGAAGATCCCACGGGTGGAGTGGCGGGGCGGGCCCGATCTCCGTACATCGTCTTCGAGTACGTGGACGGGGAGACGCTGAAGGCGCTGATTCGCCGCAGCGGGCCGCTCGAGATCACCGAGGCGATCGCGTACGCGATCGAGCTCGCGCGGGCGCTGGGGGCCGCGCACGAGCACCAGATCGTGCACCGCGACGTGAAGCCCCAGAACGTGCTGCTGGCCGCGGAGGGCACCGCCAAGATCACCGACTTCGGGATCGCCCGCACGCTCACGGAGGAGGGGTTGACGCTCGACGGGCGCGTGCTCGGCACGACCGACTACGTCTCCCCCGAGCAGGCGCTCGGCCACAAGGTGACGGGGCAGTCGGACATCTACTCGCTGGGCGTGGTGTTGTACGAGATGCTGACTGGCGCGATCCCCTTCACCGGCGCCAGCCCGGTGGCGGTGGCGATGCGCCACGTGCGTGAGGAGATCCCCGACGTGCAGTACCGCCGGCCGGAGGTGTCGGCCGCCACGGCCGCGGTCGTGGAACGCGCCACCGCCAAGGACCTCGCTCGCCGCTACCCCGACATTCCCTCGTTGCTGGTGGATCTGGAGGAGGTGCTGGCGATCGAGGCCGCGCGCGCCGGCCAAACGACCGGGGAGGTCACCACGGTGCTGCGCACGCTGCCCGCGCCGGCGCGCCGGCGGCTACCGTGGCGGATGCGCCACCCGGTCCGCTGGCTGGGCTCGCTGGCGCTGCTCGGCGGCTTGGCGGCGCTCGTGCTGGCGCTGCTCGCCGGCAACACCCACCGCGGCGTGTCCCCCGGCGTGAGCGCGCGGCCGGGGTTGACGCCGGTCCCCCTGGAACAGACCTCGGCAAACGACTACAACCCGTACGGCAACGAACCCGAACACCCGACCCAGGTGGCCAACGTGGTGGACGGCGACCCCGAAACCGTGTGGAGCACCGAGCACTACCGCGAAGACTCTTTTGGGCACAAGCCGGGAACCGGCATCTACAT